>CAWZYW010000095.1:0-7735 GCA_963966255.1 uncultured Salinispira sp.
GGATGCCGCTGCGGGATGTCAGTTTTTTTCCGAAGTCCGACCAATTAATCATGCAGAACACTGTATCCCGGCGGAGTATTATGCCGCAAGCGCCCCCTTGCCACGAAGGGCTGATTTCGCAATGATAAGCCCATGATTGTGTTTTTCAATTCCCTGGAGCGGTTCGTGATTTTTTCCCTTTCAGGAGTTCTGAGCCTGATGCTTTTCGATATGCTGATTTACATCCCGGTATTGCGGGACCGGCTGGAGTCGGAGTTGATGCGCAAGCTCAGCGGGCGAATCAGTTCGGCTTTTTTCCTCTTTCTTTTCGTCTGGAAGCTGTCGCCGCTCATCCTGCGATTTGGTCAGGTTATCGCCAGGCCGATATTGATTCTCTATGCACCCGGAGGAGTCGCCGGAGGGCTCTTCGCCGCAGCTTTGGCATTGGCTTACATCGCGCCGATTCTCCCGGCATCCCGGCAAATGTGGCGGGAAATCAGGGGGGGGAAGCTCTCGCAGATCGCCGTTGCGCTGGTCATGGCATTGGCTTTGTTCTTCGCCGTATGGACCGGAGCCGGGGCGCTCTTTGATGCCTGGAACGCCAGCCGACTGAATCCCGGCTTTCTGCAACCGGGAGCATTGTAGTTACGCGCCTTTGAATCAGCTTAGGTAAGGCCGGAACCACGATTCTTCGAGTTCCGCCTCGACGGGCCCTTCAGCGGAATTCCCGGCAACATGGTCGAATTCTCCGGTATGGTCGTTGAAGCGATAGTCCCCCGACCATTGGTCGATATTTCCGGTGATCTGCTCCAGGGCATAAATCACCAGGCTTATCTCGTCATTACTCATGGTCGGATGCAGGCTCAGGCGTACCCAGCCGGGTTTTTCGCTCAGGTCCCCCGAGTCGATTTCCCGGGTTATACGCACCGAATCCTCCCTGCTGACGTGAAGAAGCCAGTGACCGTATGTGCCGGCGCAGCTGCAACCTCCCCGAACCTGTATTCCGTAATGGTCATTCAGGAGGGCGACAATCAGGTTGTGATGAATCCCCTCGATGTAAAATGAAATAACTCCCAGTTGTTTTTCCCGGGGAAGCGGCTCTTCGTCACCCAGTATGTGTAAGCCGGGAATGTTTTTCAGGCCGGCGAGGGCTATGGTCAGTAGCTCTTTTTCCCGGGCGGCGATAGCCCCGGTCCCCATGGCGTCCTTCAGCAGGATCGCCTGGGCGGTACGGATGGTCTGCAGGAAGGGCGGGGTGCCGCCGTCCTCCCGAGCCTCGATATCGGTGATGTAGCTCCGTTCCCCCCAGCGATTGGTCCAGTTTACGGTTCCCCCGCCGGGGTTGTCAGGTACCGTATTGTGATACAGATTGCGATTGAAGACCATCACGCCGGCGCTGCCCGGACCACCGAGGAATTTGTGCGGCGAAAAGAAAATTCCGTCCAGATATCCGTCGGGATCGTCCGGGGGGTGCATGTCGATGTCCACGTAGGGAGCCGATGCCGCGAAGTCGGCGAAGGCGATGCCGCCGTGACGATGCATGATTCTGGCAAGTTCCCGGTACGGAGGGATAAAACCGGTGACGTTGCTGGCTGCGCTGAAGGAACCGATCTTCACGCTCCGGTCGGCGTATTTTTCAAGCAGGGCTTCCAGCTCTTCGGGGCGTACATCAAGTGCCCGCCCGGGCTCCAGCACCACCACCTCCGCGATGGTCTCCAGCCAGCTGATGTGGTTGGAGTGATGCTCCATATGGGTCAGGAATACCACCGGAGCATCCCGATCCGCTGCCCGGAGCACCGGCAGGCCGTCAGTGAAATCCTGGCCCTTCACGGGACGTCGAAGTCCGAGGATGCGCTGAAGCTTGTTCACCACGCCGGTCATGCCGCTGCCCGCGGATATGATGATGTCGTCGGGGCCGGCGTTTACGTGGGCTTTGATAATCCCCTGAGCCCGGTGATACGCCCGGGTCATCGCTTTGCCGGTTGAGCTCGCTTCGCTGTGGGTATTGGCCACCATAGGGCCGATTTCCAGCCGGAGACGATCCTCTATGGGGCCGTAGAGCCGGCCGCTGGCGATCCAGTCGGCGTATACCAGCGGGACCTTGCCGAAAGGCCCCGGGATCACCGCGTCGATGCCGACAATGTGTTCCCGGAACCTGGAGAAATGCTGTTCGAGATTCATGGTTTCCCATCCTACCGGGGCTTGGCAAACCAGGCAAGAGCTATTTGATATGCACCTGGATAATGTGCTCTGTCGCGCCGATGCGGGAAATAACGTCATCATCGGGCCGGTCATCGAGCTTCAAGGTGCAGACCGCGGCTTTTCCGCCGGAGAAAATGGAATTTTCCATTTCTTCGATATTGATCTTCGCGGATCGCAGCTCATCGAGAACGGACGCCAGTACCCCTACTTTGTTGTAATGCCGCACCACCAGCTTGTACTGCGCCGGGCTCTTGTCCCTGGCGTTTACCAGGTTCACCGGTTTGCCGCTTTCCACGTAGGCGCGGACGATATTCACCACTTCATCGGCAATGGCATCGGCAGCCTGGGTGGTGGAAGCCCCGATGTGGTGGGTGCCGGTGATTATCTCTGCCAGCTCGGTATGGGGGAACACCGCATCTCCTGCAGCCGGTTCATCTTCATATACGTCCAAGGCGATTTTAAGGTGTTTTTCTTTCGCAGCGGCTAGAAGGGCTTTGCTGTCGATCACCTCTCCCCGGGAGGTATTGATCAGATAGCTGCCGGATTTCATCCGCTTGAGGAAATCGGCGTTTATGAGGTGTTCGGTTTCTTTCGCCGCGGCCAGGTGGATGGAAATGACATCCGACAGTTCCGCCAGGGCATGGGGGCTTTCGCAGAAGCGCAATCCGAGCTGTTCGGCGCGGTCCGGCGTGAGACTCCGGGACCAGGCGGCGACTTCCATGCCCATGGCCGCGGCGATGGCTGCGACCCGTGTTCCGATTGATCCCAGACCCAGTATGCCGATGGTGCGGCCCTTCAGACCGTTCGCCTTACTGTAGAGCTTTTTGTTCCAGACGCCCGAGCGCAGGTCCACGGTATTCGCCACGATGTTCCGGTCAAGGGCGATCATCATACCGATGGCCAGCTCGGCCACCGCGTCGGCATTTTTCCCCGGGCAGTTCGCCACGTGGATCCCCATCCGCGAGGCAGTTTCCAGGTCTATGGTGTTGACCCCGGCGCCCGCCCGGATAATCAGGCTCAAGGATTTGCCGGATTCCATGGTTTCGGCCCGCACCTTGGTGGACCGTACCACCAGCACCTCGCTGTCGGCAATGGCGCCGGGCAGATCGTCAGCGCCAAGATCCGGTTCGAGACGGATTTCGGCGCCCAGCTTCTGTAACGCCGAAACGGCGTTGTCGGAGAGTTTGTCGGCTATCAGTATGTTCATACTGCTACCATAGACCCGAAATTCCGGCCTGTAAATCAATTTCAGTGTGAATTTACTATTAGAGAAGTAATACTCATGCCCTCTGTTTCCATGATTATTTGTCGAGAAGGTTTAATAACATTACATTTCACTTCCACACCGGATCAAAGCAATCGCGATTGGCCCGCTGAGTAAAAATATGGAGGAAACATGAAAACGCTGGTAATTGCCGGGGCATCGTCAATGATCGCCCGGGAAACGGTTCGGGCAATACAATCAAGGGGCGAGCAGATCAATATCATCGCATACTCCCGGCAGGACCCCCAACTTGCCGACGCTGACGTCAGCTGGATTCCCTGGGATGTCACCGAAGATTTCCCCGGTTTGCCCGATGGTATCGATTCCATCGATGCGCTGTTCTATGCGCCGGGAACTATCAACCTCAAGCCGTTCAAGAGCATAAAACCTGAACTGTTTCAGCAGGATATGCAGGTCAATTTCTTCGGAGTCCTGCCCTTGCTTCAGGCGGCGCTTCCGCTTATGAAAAACGGCGGAGGCGACGTTCTCTTCATCTCTTCGGTGGCCGCGGGAACCGGCATGGCGTACCACGCGTCCATCGCAGCAGCCAAGTCTGCCGTCGAGGGATTCGTGAGGGCCATGGCCGCCGAGTACGCCTCCCTGGGCATTCGCTTTAACGCACTGGCTCTGTCTCTCACCGATACCCCGCTGGCTTCCCGCCTTCTGTCCAGCGAGGATAAACGGAAGGCTATGGCCGAGCGGCATCCCCTGAACCGGGTTGGCGATCCTTCCCAGGTCGGAGCCATGGCGGCGCATATTTTATCCGGCGAGTATTCTTGGATGACCGGGGAGGTGATCAATCTCGACGGGGGAATCGGCAATCTCCGCTGATGTATCGCGGATCGCAAGATCAGCTGGGTGCGGTTTAGCCATGAAAAAACCCGGAGGCGAACCTCCGGGTTTGTTGCGACTGAGTAATCTGTCGGCTGGGAATTACTTTCGCGAAGCAGCCCGTTCGAGCTTAAGGGTGATTGAGGGCTGATCGCAGACTTCCGCCGGACCGTAATACTGAATAGCGCCGGGGTAGAAGTATCGGGTGTTTACCGCCCAGTCATCCCGTTTTGAGGCGAATTCCGCAAACGGAGCGCCGTCGAGTTCCACCAGGGCCTTGCGGATCACGGGCTTCATGGAACCATGGCGCTGTTCCATGTTCATCATCATGGTCAGCGGGATGCCGCCGGCGATCCACTGATCGGCGCTCTTGTCCAGGTCCCGGACGCTGGAAATGTATCCCGTGAGTCCGTTGGCGATCAGCAGGAAGGCGGTAAATCCGAGGCTGTAGGTATAATCAGCATCGAAGTTCGATGGGAACGCGCATCGCCCTTCGTATCCGAAAAAATGCGCCTGGGCTTTGAAGGAACCGTCGAATCGTCCGGACGCTTTTTCCTCCGCCAACTGCTCACCCACCATTTCGATGAGAAGCTTTTCCGTTTCTATGAGGGACACCTGCACGTTTCCGTGAGGATCCCGGTCAAGCAGCAGCTGCTGACGGATACCCCTGGGCAGTGAAGAAAAGACCTTGGCGCTGTGGTCGCTGATCTTCCCGGCGGCGTATTCGGCCTGATCCTCGAAGGATTTGAGGGTGGCGAAGTACGCGGCGTTGTGGGCAAGTAGATCGTTGAGTTCCCCTATCAGGGTTTTCATCTCGGGGATGAATTCGATCAGGCCCTCGGGAATCAAAGCGATGCCGAAGTTTTCTCCGTTGGCCGACCGGGCTTTGATGACGTCGGCTATTTCGCTGACAACCTGTGAGAGGCTTTTTTTCTGCTCGGCCACTTCCTCGCTGATGATCGCCACGTTCGGATGAGTCTGCAGGGCGGCTTCCAGGCCGATGTGGCTGGCCGAACGGCCCATCAGTTTAATAAAATGCCAGTATTTTTTTGCCGAATTGGCGTCCCTCATAATATTGCCGATGAGCTCGCTGTAGGTCTTCACGGCGGTGTCGAAGCCGAAGCTGGTCTCGATATAATCGTTTTTCAGATCGCCGTCGATGGTTTTGGGCACGCCGATGACCTGGATTTCGGTGCCCTGGGCGCTGAAGTACTCAGCAAGGAGAGCGGCGTTGGTGTTTGAATCGTCTCCGCCGATTACCACGACGGCATTCAGCTTCTGCGTCTTCGCGGTGTTCAGCGCAGCCGCGAACTGTTCGGGGGTTTCGATTTTCGTGCGTCCCGAGCCGATGATGTCGAAACCGCCGGTATTCCTGAATTCATCGATGGTGGCATCGTCGAATACGGTGAACTGATTATCAGTCAGGCCGCTGGGTCCTCCCAGAAAGCCGATGAGCTCTGAGCCGGGATTGGCCTTTTTCAGGCCGTCGTACAGTCCGGTGATGACGTTGTGCCCGCCGGGGGCCTGGCCGCCGGAGAGAATGACGCCGACCCGCAGGGCTTTGCCCAGGTTCGGGTTGCTGCCCTTCTCGAATACTGCGATGGGCGAGCCGTAGGTATGGGGGAAAAGGGCCTTCACCTCGGACTGGTCAG
Organism: uncultured Salinispira sp.; assembly: GCA_963966255.1. GTDB lineage: Bacteria > Spirochaetota > Spirochaetia > DSM-27196 > Salinispiraceae > Salinispira. The sequence continues at coordinate 5,929 of CAWZYW010000095.1, forward strand.
CCACCGATTCGGTGGGTTCGCCGAGCTTCACCTGAATTTCATCGATTTTACCGGTCAAAGCCGCGGGGAGCTTCGGCCGGTAGGCGTAGCGGGCTTTCTGCAGGGAAGAGATTTCCATGGTTACTCCTTTTTTCATGCCGATGCTCCGGATTCAATATCCGGTCATCGGGCGGGTGCATCTTGGGGGAATTGGCCACAAGTGTATCGAAATCCATCCGCTCTGTGAAGGACCGGATTTCGGGGATAAGCGTGCAAGACCTGGGTACAATGCAGCTGCGGACACACCTGGCTGTCTACACATAAAAATAAAAATATATAGTTAAAAATCTATCTAAAGCGTCGTAAGCCCTTGTCTTTTGCAGCTGAAGATATACAATGGTAATAAGAAACCACGCACTGTACCGCGTACCATATACATAGGAGCACATCATGTCCGACCAACGCGTCCTCAACGCGATTGATATCCGTTACGGAGACCTCGCAGAACAGAGCTGCTGTCTCTCCTGCGGCGGGGCTATAGACAAATCACAGGCGAAACCCGGGGAAGTATGCGTCGATCTGGGAAGCGGCCGTGGTACCGATCTGGTTCGCCTGGCCGAGGCCGTCGGCGAAACCGGGAAAGTCCACGGGGTGGACATCAGCGACGGAATGCTGGCCAAGGCCGCCCGGACCGTCGAAAAGCTCGGCCTGACCGATCTGATCAGCCTCCATAAGAGCAATCTGGAATACATCCCCCTGAAATGCTCTTCTGTTGATTTGCTGATTTCCAACTGTACCATCAACCACGCCGCCGACAAGGGCGAGGTATGGAAGGAAGTCTTTCGAATCCTTAAGGACGGTGGGAGATTCGTCGTCAGCGACATCTACTCACTTCAGCCCATTCCCGAGAAATTCGCCAAGGATCCGGCGGCCATCGCCGAATGTTGGGCCGGATCAGTGACCCGGGATGTATACCTCAAGCAGCTCAGCGATGCAGGCTTTTCCCGCATCGATATTCTCGAGGAGAGCAAACCCTATCCCAAGGGCGAGACGGAGGTCTGCAGCTGGACCATCCAGGGAATAAAAAGCGGCGGCGGAAGCTGCTGCTCAAAATAGGAATCACCAGTGCATTGCGCTGTTGATCAGAAATATACGAGGAGGGACTCCATGAAAAAGATGAAGTCTCTTATCCGCAAGCAGCCCAAGGGCGATAAGAATCAGGCGCAGTGCTGCGCCAAGGTTTCTCCCGTCGTTGCCGGCTGTCACGACTGAACGCGGGTTCCCGCGTAGCTCCTTCCGGAGCACCTGGGGCGGCCGGATTCGGCCGTTCCCGGGTTTTTATCACTTGGCCAAGGATTCTTCATGCCAGATATATTATCCAGACATAACATTTTGACGCCGTTGCACAATAAAACGGATTGGCTGCTGGTCAATCTCCTTCATCAGCAGGCCGACGTAATCGAGGCGGAACTCGCTCATCGCATACGAAGCGGCGAGGTCCTCGATGCCGGCTCCGCCGACCCTGATTATCGCGAACTCGCTGAGAAGGGCTATATTAGCGACGATGCGAGCGAGCAGTCCGCATACCGGCTGGCCTACAGCGACTTTATTTCCGCCCGGGATGAATCCGAAGTACAGGTTTTTTACGTTCCCGGATATGCATGCAACTTCGCCTGCGATTATTGCTATCAGGACGGCTATACCCATGCGGCGCATCCTCATCAGGATGAGGTGATCGACGCGTTTTTCGCCCATACCGATGAAGCTCTGGCCGGAAGCTGTCTCTTATACACATCTCCGAGCCCACGAGACCGAGGCTGATCTAGTA
>CAWZYW010000096.1:0-7724 GCA_963966255.1 uncultured Salinispira sp.
CCCACCTCGGTCAGTTGGCCGCCCTGGTCGTACCCGACGTACCCGGGCGGCGGACCGATGAGGCGGCTGACGGCGTGTTTTTCCATGTATTCGCTCATATCGATGCGGGTCAGGGCCCGCTCGTCATCGAACAGGAATTCCGCCAGAGTCTTAGCGGTTTCGGTCTTGCCCACGCCGGTGGGCCCCATGAACATAAATACTCCCATGGGCCGGTTGATATCCGAAAGGCCGCTTTTATTCCGCCGGATCGCGTCGGCCACGGCTTCCAGGGCCGCGGACTGACCCACCACCCGATTGCCCAGGATGGATTCAAGGTTGAGGAGTTTATCCATTTCGCTTTTGAGCATTTTGCTCACCGGGATGCCGGTCCACACCGACACCACCTTCGCGATGTCCTCCTCGCTGACCTCTTCGCGCAGCAGGGCGCTCTCTTCCTGCTGACCGTCCATGCGCCGACTGGCCTCTTCCAGCTCCCGTTCGAGGGTGGGAATCTGGCCGTGACGTATTTCGGCGGCCCGGGCCAGATCTCCCTCCCGGGAGAACACCGCTTCCTGGCCGTGGAGCTTCTCAAGCTTTTCCTTGATTTCTCTGATGCGCCCGATTTCGCCCTTCTCCCGGTTCCACTGGGCGGCCAGGCCGTCCCGTTCTTCCTGGAGACCAGACAGCTCTTCGCTGATGGTCTCCATGCGTTTTTTGCTGGCCTGATCGGATTCTTTCGACAGGGCCTGCTTTTCGATGGTCAGCTGGAGGATGCGCCGTTCCAGCTGGTCCAGTTCGGTAGGCTGGCTTTCGATTTCCATTTTCAGGCGGCTGGCCGCCTCATCGACCAGGTCGATGGCCTTGTCGGGCAGGAAGCGGCTGGTGATATAGCGGTCGGAGAGCATGGCCGCGGCCACCAGGGCCTCGTCCTTGATCCGGACGCCGTGGTGGACCTCGTAGCGCTCCCTGAGTCCCCGCAGAATGGAGATGGTGTTTTCCACGCTGGGTTCCTCGGTAAACACCGTCTGGAAGCGGCGCTCGAAGGCCGCGTCCTTTTCGATGTGCTGGCGGTATTCATCAAGGGTCGTCGCCCCGATAGTCCGCAGCTCGCCCCGGGCCAGCGGCGGCTTCAGGAGATTGGACGCATCCATGGCCCCTTCTGCGGCGCCGGCGCCCATGAGGGTATGCAGCTCATCGATGAACAGCACGATGCGTCCCCGGCTGTTCACGATCTCTTCAATGACGGCCTTCAGCCGTTCCTCGAACTCGCCACGGAACTTGGTTCCCGCAAGCAGGGAGCCCAGGTCAAGGGCCAGTACGCGCTTCTCCTTAAGGGAATCGGGGACGTCGCCGCTGACAATGCGCCGGGCCAGGCCTTCGACGATGGCGGTCTTTCCCACTCCCGGTTCGCCGATGAGCACCGGGTTGTTTTTCGTCCTCCGACTGAGGACCTGCATGACCCGTCGGATCTCTTCGTCCCGGCCGATCACCGGATCGAGCTTTTCCTCCCGGGCAAGGGCGGTGTAATCCCTGGTGTATTTCTCCAGGACCCGGACCTTGTTCTCCGGATTCTCATCGGAAACCCGGCGATTGCCCCGGACATCCCGAATCGCCTCGACAAGGCTCTCCTGTTTGATGCCCATGGCCTTGAGCCATTTACCCTGTTCGCCGCCGATGGAAAGCATGGCCAGAACGAAATGCTCGGTGGAGACGTATTCGTCGTTCATCTGGCCGGCCTGCTCCTCGGCCACCGCCAGCACCCGGGCGGCCGCCTGGTCCATCTGGATCTGAGCCGAGTCCCCGTATACCTTGGGAAAACCAGCGACTTTTTCCTTGAGTTCGTGAATTTTACTGTCGATTTCAATGCCCAGGTGATTAAAAATCACCGGCACCATGCCGTCCTCCTGCTCAAGGAGGGCTAAAAGCAGATGCCAGGGGGTGAGATTGCTTTGATTCGCTTTCATGACCCGGGAGGAAGCCTGCTGCAGCGCTTCCCGGGCTTTGGTAGTCATTCGCTCGTAGTTCATATGAGAAATGTACCGAGGAGATGAGTTTCGGGCAACCTCATAATTCAGAGAGTCATGGTGGACATGGCCGGCCCCGGCATATTACATTTTCGCCATGAGCGAAAACGAAAAGCATCTGGAAAACAAGGTTATCATTCTCAACGGCTTCAGCAATGACGAGATCGTGAATATCATGCGGGTGGTAAAAAAGGAATTCGAGACCCCCGGCGACCTGATCTTCGCCAAGACTACCCCGAATTCCATCAAGATGACCCTCAATGAGTTGATTGAAGACTTGAGCGAGGACCATGCCTACCTGAAAGCCAATCCTCCGCAGATACCAGGGAAAGAATAGGCGCCCGATACCGGCCTAGGTTTTAGGCAGAGACCGGAAGGTCGGTTTTTTCCACCAGTTTCAATTTCAGGATTTCATACTCGCCGCTGGAAAACGCCCCTTCGTAGCCAAGGCTGCCGAGAAGCCTGTGCATTTTCCGATTGGAATGATGATTGACCCATATGAATTCCTTGAACTCCGATGATAGATCCTTCACCAGATGCTCATGGAACTTCCGTGCGAGACCCAGATCCCGGTACTTGCCGACGATGTAATCCACGAAAAACACCGGCTGGCCCTGGTAGTCATTTTCTCTGATGCTGCGTAACGCGGCACGGAATCCGTCTTCTTCCCCGCAAAACTGCCCCAGTTCCAGGCTCTCATCGTACAGGCAGAACGCGAAACCCTGAATCCGGTTGCCCTTTACCGCCTTGTAAATCCGACCGCGCCCGGCGGTTGCCGCCCGCAGGTGGCACTCACGGAAATCGGGATAAAAGCGCCTGATATCGCTGTCTTTGAGAGCGACGAACTTGCTCAGGGCTTCGATTCCCTCATCGGCGGGCATATAAGAGAAACTTGAAATATCCCGTCGATACATCTGAATGAGATAATAGATATTGATGGCCATGATAAAACTGTTGGTGATGACGATCGGGATGGCACCGATGAAAATTCCGTAGATCACGAAGAAGGTGCATCCGATGAGGTTCAAAATCCGAAGCCGAACCAGGGATACCATCAACAGCGAAACCGCGACGAAAAAACTCGCGGCATACCCGAACAATTCCATAACTTGAGCCGTCATTATTCCTCCTGTACCAAGTTCAACATTTATCAGTATACTCTACATCTATGAAATGGCGCATTGCCCTTGAACAAATCGATGATTACCATCCCGGCAAATCCTTCCCCGGCTCCGTAAAATTGTCCTCAAATGAAAATCCCCTGGGTTCCAGTCCTCTGGCACTGGCTGCGGCGAAAAATGCCGCAGATCATGCATCGGTCTATCCTCCGGTTCTGCCCGCCGACTTGAGCGCGGCCCTCGCTGCCAGGCGTGGTCTGGCTTCGGACCAGGTAATAATCGGAAACGGCAGCGATGAGGTGTTCACCCTTGCCGCAGCGGCCCTGATAGAACCGGGATGCAATGCGGTGGGCAGTCAGCATACCTTCAGTCAGTACGAGTTCGCCACGCGATTGTTCGGAGGCGAGTTTCGGGCAGCGCCCATGAATGATCTACATTATGATCTGGACGCCATCGCCGCAGCCGTGGATGGGGACACAAAAATCGTGTTCCTCTGTACACCGAACAATCCCACCGGCCGCATAATTTCCCAAGGGGACCTGAAGTCCTTTATAGCCCGAATTCCCCGGGACGTACTGATCATCATCGATCAGGCATATGGAGAGTACATGGACGACCGGGAAACCGGTGACGCCGTCCGACTGATCGCCGAATTCGATAATCTGATGGTTACCGGAACATACTCAAAGCTCTACGGCCTGGCCGCCATGCGCATCGGTTACGGTCTGGCCTCGCCTGACATTATATCGACCCTACTGAAGGTCAAAAGTCCCTTCAATACCAATGGCCCTGCCCTCGCCGCCGCCCAGGCAGCCCTGGACGACTTCGATTTCGTGGAGCGTACCCTGACCTTCAATGCTGAGAGCAAGCGCCGCTTCTCAGCCGCCCTGGATAAAAACGGTGTTTCATACCTGGAAAGCCAGGCGAATTTTCTCTGCGTCGAGACCAAGGGACCCGCGGGGGACGCGGTGTCGGCCCTCCAGCAGCAAGGTATCACGGTCCGGGACCTCTCGAGTTTCGGCCTGCCCGGCCATGTCCGCATAACCCTGGGCGAGCCCGAGCTGATGGAGCGGATCGCGGACATCCTCGGGGAACTCTGATGCCCGCAATCCTGATCTTCCCCGCAGCCACCTACGCCCTGCTTCTGGTGGTGTATATCCGGGCATTCAGCCGGGCCACCGGTTTGCGGGTTCGGATTATTTCCGCAGGCCTGTATTCGGTAGCCGGTGCGAGCGCAACGCTGCTGGCATACATCCTGTTGAGCGCATTGAGGGAGCTGACCAAAGACATCGCCTTCGATTCCGGACTCATCGTCTCGCCCCTTATTGAAGAATTGATCAAACTCGCCGTGCTCCACATTATGGCAGGGCGCATGCTGCTCGCATCCGAACCCCTGCAACGCTTCCGCCAGCGCATCCTCTCAGGGCTTATCATCGGCATGGCCTTCGGACTGGTGGAAACCTACCTGTATCTGTTCACGAATATCCAGCTGCTCACCGGAAGCATGATTCTCGGAAGCATTCCATTGCATATGGTGACCGGCGGATACCTGGGCTACCTCAGCGCGATCCGCCGGCCGAAGATCACCAAGTCAGTACTTCTGCTGGTGATCATCGGATTCCATCAGGGATATAATCAGATCGTGCAGCTTCCTCCGCCCCTTTCTTATCTTTCGTTTCTTCTTCTTCTGGCCGGCGCCATCGCCCTGCTCAACCTTCTCACAAATCCCAGGGACTACACAAAAGACTGATCGCGATAATCCTGGTAATACTGATATTTTTTTCTCGAGTGCCTTGACACTTTTGTAGCCGGCCATTATATTAGCCACTCAATCGACGCAGGGTAGAGCAGTTGGCAGCTCGTCGGGCTCATAACCCGGAGGTCGCAGGTTCGAGTCCTGCCCCTGCTAAAGAGCCACAAATCATTAATACATAATGATTTGTGGCTTTTTTTTTACCTTTCCTACAATTATTCTACGGATTTGATCTAAGTTTTAGTCCTTCAGAACCTGCTGTACAATAGATATAATAAGCTCGATGACAACGGTAGAAAGATATGACGAGGTGTTGCCTGGCGTCGATTATACACAGACACCTCTCCCTGTTGCGGCTGAAATAGCGGAGCTGAATCTTAGGTTTATTCGCAATGAGCAAGATGAAATACAATTCTGCAACGATCCTGGTCAATATCAAACAATAAAACCGAAGGCAGAATGGTTGACTGCTCCGGTCCAGCACGTTCCGGCCACCAAAAAAGCTTCCATGCTATCGATTCATTTGGTATCAGCATCCAAGGAAACCCGGAAGCGCGATATGCAGGCAACTGATTTAGTGAATTCTTTTACGACCTGTAGAAAATCAGCCTCATCAATCGTCCTTTAGATGGAGGAAGTTATGAAAAAGACCATGAGAATTGTGTTGGCGATTCTAGCCGCCGGGATGTGGATCGGGGCATCGGAATTTATCCGCAATGAACTCTTATTCAAGTACATCTGGATTGATCACTATTCTGGTTTGGGATTGCTGTTCCCCTCAGCGATGATCAACAATGCAGTCTGGGGTATTTGGTCATTTGTGTTTGCCGGAACACTCTATGTCCTCAGCAGAAAATTCTCGCTTATCGCAGCTGCGGTGCTGGGATGGGTGATGGGGTTCGTGCTCATGTGGCTCACCGTGGCAAATCTGGGTGTGCTGCCGCTCATGATTTTGCTGCCTGCCGTTCCCCTAAGTGCACTGGAGGTGTTTCTCGCACTATTGATTCTCAGAAGGATCGATCCAGTTACCATATAGTCCGGGGAGACACCCTGGTCAGGCGTTCCGGGAGAACAGAGCGAATTCCCGCACATGGAATAAATCAAAGCCATAGATACAGGAAGCGTTTGACGGCTTTCTGTTTCGGATTTATTATTACTTTCCGTAAGTAATTATTGTGAAAGGATTAGCAGATGAGCTCACGAGAAGTCAGACTCAGGAACATGCTCGCCTATGGCGCCGGGGACATTTACGGCGGGGGAGCCTTTATTATCATCGGGACCTACTTTTTGCTGTTTCTCACCACAAACGTGGGGATAAACCCGGCGATGGCCGGTCTGATCGTATCCCTCGGGAAGATATGGGACGCAGTCACGGATCCGATGATGGGCATTATTTCCGATAAGACGCGCAGCCGCTTCGGACGCAGAAGGGTTTATTTTCTGCTGGGAATCGTTCCGATCACCTTTTCCTTCATCCTTCTCTGGCTCAACCCTCCCCTCACCGGCGCCGCCCAGTTCCTGTACTATCTGCTGGCGTACATGCTGTTCAATACGGTCTTTACCATGGTGATGGTCCCATACAACGCGCTGCCGGCGGAGATGCTGCAGGAATACACCCAGCGTTCGAAGATGATGGGCATCAGGATGATATTTTCCCAAATCGGCACCTTGGTGAGCGCGGTGGTTCCCGGCGTAATTTTCTCCATGGTCGGACGCAATGACCTCGGGTATTTTTACTTCGCCCTGATCATCGGGATATTCTTCGCCACCCCTTGGATCTTCACCTATCTGGGAACCTGGGAACGGGAAGTGACCGAAGAGGAGCGAAGCCGGCAGGCCAAAACCCTCAAGGATATTTTCGGGGAGTTTTTCTCCACCTTCAGAAACAAATCCTTCCGGAGCCATATCGGCATGTACCTCTCCGCCTACGCATCTATGGATATTTTTATGGCGCTGCTGATGTACTACCTGATCTATCATTTGAAATACACCCAGGGAGAGTCGCTGATTCTCGGGACCGTCCTGATCGTTCAGATAATCGGAATCGTCATCGTATCGCGCTCGTGCATGAAGTGGGGCAATGCAAAGGTGTTTCGCAGGCACAGCCTGATAAGCCTTGTGGGTATTCTGGCGTTGTCATTGCTTCCCAGCGGCGTTCCGGCATGGGTGATCATGGCAGCGGGAGCGTTGTTCGCCATAGGCCTGGCCGGGGGCGTTTTTATACCGTACAACAACCTGCCCTTCGTTATCGATGCGGATAAGATTATCAGCGGGAGAAGCCGGGAGGGTATCTATTCCGGCATGACCACATTTATGCGCAAAATCGCTCAGGCCCTGGCGCTCCAGCTTGTGGGAATCGGGTTGAGCCTGTTCAACTTCGTTGAGGGTGGCGAGGTCCAAAGCCTGCAGACGGTGAACGGTATCCGGTTTATGTTTATCTTCTTCCCCTTCGTCCTGCTTACCGCCGGCATCTTCTTTTCCAGGAATTTCAGAATCGATCCGGATACTCATGCGCTCATGAGGAAGGAACTGGAAGCCAGGTCAAAGGGTGAGACCCTCGCCGACGATCCGCAGGTGGTCGAAGCCTGCGAACTGGTCACCGGATGCGCCTACGATAGTCTGGGCGGCGGCTCATGAGCATACGGCTGGAAACCCGGGGGGACGTTCAGCTGGTCTATAGAGACGATCGGGTTGTGCTCCGCCATTCACCGGAAAAACCGGCAATACTGACCGGTGATAGCCGGGTTTCCTTTCGAATGAAAAAAGGACATTTCCGCATCCGGGACAGGGCCCGATTCGTATCAGCAGGCAAAGGGGAGTTCGGAAGCGGAAACGCCCCGGCTATTATCT
>CAWZYW010000097.1:0-7676 GCA_963966255.1 uncultured Salinispira sp.
CCGCAGGCCTTCCTGTTTCGAATTTCTTCATTCCTCCGACGAAGCCGGTCGCGGGTTCCGTTCTTTTCCCCCCAGCCCAGATGTTCGCCGTCTTTCCGGGGAATATAGAGCTGAACCCCTTCCACGTACTTTTGGATCTCGGCGATGAGATGCGGGGGAAGCGTGCGCTCTGCACGGATATATGACATGTAAGGTCCTCGATATTGTCATGAGCGAATCCGCGGATCGAGGGGTGGAGGGTTTCCTACGCCGGAGCGACCACGGATCTGTTGTTCGTTTTACGAATCGATAATTGCATAATCATGATTGCCTCCGTGGTTTTAGATTGGTTTTGTATAGCGTCCCATAAAATGCCGCCTCTGTAAACGGAAAGAACTGTTAGAACTGGATTTTCCGATTCCGGGTCGGAAAAAATAAGTAAAACCGTCCGCTCACTATCGCGATCATCGAAACGATGCAAGTATATAGCTACCGGTAATCGACACCTGAGAGCTCTGGCAGGAAAGGAGGTGCATGATGATTAATGCGATAAAGCCGGGGGTAACCCGGATTTAATGCATCCGCGAAAGCGGTCGGGGTCGGCGCGTGCGCCGGCCCCGTTTTATGGTATAGGGAAAATCGCAGCTATCGGAGTTCCACCTGTCCCATTCCCGCATTCATCGCTTCGATAAACTCCCGGCCCTCGGATACTTGAAGGGATATGTTACCCATACCGGTGAGAAACTCGCTGGGACCGCTGATGCGGATCCTTCGTCCGGTGATCGAGCCCGAGCCGGTCCTCACCGAGAACCGGCCTTCCACGTCCCTGAGATTCACTCGCCCGTCGCCGGTAGCCACGGAGACTGCGATGCCGGGGGGAATCACCAGCTTCAGTTCAAGTACGGCGTTCCAGGGAATGCTGAACGACCCGCCGGTCTCCTCAGCAGGAAGCAAGGTTACGGTGGCCAGCCCGCCTTGCCGGCTTACCCGGACCCTGATGCCCAATTCCTCGGCCAGATCGGGACTTACCCGGGATGTGGCCGAGGCCTCGGATCCGCCCCTGATGATAACCGAGCCGGTTCCCACGGTTACCGAGATCTGCTCCAGGGTTGAGATATCACCCAGGGACTCGGTCTGTTCCGTGCCTCCCCGGGCGGTGAGCAAAGCAGGCAGCAACAGGCTGATGCATAGAGAAATAACAAGAATCCGGGTAAATTTAATCATGTTTGACAAAGCCCTCCCATCGGCTCATGTAGTCGATAAACGTCTTCGAAAGACCTTCGTCCCGCAGGGTATCCGCCGAAACTGGTAGCTCCCTGCTGGAAAATCCCGCATCGCCGATTGCCAGCCGGGGGAAGTCGTGGTGGAGAATCGCGCCTCTGCCGATGAGCGCGAAGTCTGCACCCCGGTCGATCACCCTCTGCACGTCCTCAGCGCTCCGCAGCTTGCCGGCGACTCCCAGGGGCACCTGTCCGCGTGAAAGATCAGTATACCATTCCAGCAGCGGCTTTTCTCCGTACGCCGGATCATCGGGATATTTAAAACAGTCCCACAGCGACATATCGAGGAAATCTACCGCCTCGCTTCGCAGGAGCTCGGCGGCCAGCGAGTGCATTTCGCCGAAATCCAGGCCGTTTCCCTCCGGGGAGAGCCGAAGGCCCAGGATAAAGTCATCCCCGCAGGCCCGTCGAATCCCGGCGATGATTTCCATCAGCAGCCGGCTGCGGTTTTCGAAGCTCCCCCCGTATTCGTCATCCCGGCGGTTGAACTCAGTGCTCAGAAACTGTGTGATGATATAGCCGTGGGCGCCGTGGACCTCGATGCCGTCGAAACCCGCTTTCTTGCTGCGCACAGCTGCGGAGATAAAATCCTTCACCAACTGCCTGACATCGTCGGTGCTCAATCCCCGGGAATCCTCGCTTTCGTCGTCCGAAGGCGCCACCGGCTGCAGTCCGCCGTTGATTTCCCGGCTCGCCCTCAGTCCCCCGTGGAAAATCTGCATAAGGGCCAGAGAGTCCTCGGCATGGATGGCTTCGGTCAGATCCTTCAAACCATCTATATGCTCATCCGAATAAATTCCCAGCTCGCCGGTCCAGGTCTTTCCGTTTTTCTGTACGTTGGCTGCGCAGGTCATCACCGCGGCGAAACCGCCCTGGGCCCGTTTGACCAGCCAGTGAAGTTCGTCATCACTGAGGGTTCCGTCTTCATGGCTCTGTTTGTTGGTCATCGGCGCCAGCATAAAGCGGTTTTTCATGACCGCGCCGTTTGGCAATGTGATATCTTCGTCGAGTCGGGGCATGTATTCTCCTGATGTCTGTTGGATGCAAGGAAGAAGATACGGTTTCCCGATACCTGAAATCAAGCCGGCTTTTCCATTTCATCAGATGGCGCGAGGAAATTGATTGGAAATGCGATTTGGACAGGCGACGGGAAATCAAAGCTCCGTGATCAGGAAAAAGATGAGCAGGCTGATGATCATCTCTGCTATAGTATCCGCTTAAACGCATTAACTCGGAGGAGGGCAGATGGACAGGGATCAACAATCAACACGGATTGAGGCGGTTTCCGCCGCGGACCCCAGGGCCCAGGAATGCATCGACGCGTACTTCGCCGAACTGAATGAGCGCTTTCCCGACGGATTTACCGTCGCTGAGGAAACCAAAGTCGCCGAATTCCTTCCGCCCAGTGGAGTATTACTGTTGGTCCGGATCGGGGAGGAGGCTGCAGGCATCGCTGCGCTGAAATTCCGCGAGGATTATTCTGAAGTGAAGCGGATGTGGATCGCCCCGGAGCACCGGGGCCGGGGTCTGGGCCGGATGCTCCTTTCCCGCCTGGAAGATGAAAGCATTGCCGCAGGGTTCCGACTGATCCGTCTGGATACCAGCAAATATCTGCCCGAGGCCGGACGACTGTACGACCGTACGGGGTATACGCGAATCCCGGACTACAATGGGAATCCCTATGCCCACGCATGGTATGAGAAAACCTTATAATCGATGCGTTTCCAACCGGATGCTTCTATACTGTCTGTATGGCAAAGCACATATCGCAGGCTTCGATCATCGAAGCGCCGGGAAACATCCCGAAAATCATTCAAGAGGTCTTCGGCCGGGTCAATTCCGGGGATGCCGACATCAGTATCGCCCATATGAAAAGCCCAGCCGGCTGGAGCGAACCCGGGCAGACGCCGGAGTTCGCCGAGTATACCTATGTACTTAACGGATCCCTCAAGGTCGAACTTGCCGGTGAGACTCTGGTGATTTCAGCCGGGGAAGCGGTGACCACATCCCCCGGCGAATGGGTCCGATACTCAAGTCCCGAAGAGGACGGCGCGGAATACATCGCGATCTGCATCCCGGCGTTCTCCCCCGACCTGGTCCACCGGGACCACCAGTGATTTACCGCGGTTCGCTCGGGGTCTGAGCATCCCCGGCAGCGGGTTGCGGTTCTTCACCGCCGCCATGGAAGAACGACCTGAACTGCCTGGTAAACATCAACGGAATGATCAGCACCAGGATCGCCGCGAATCCGCCGGCAATGGTCAGATTCAGGGGGAGGAATTCACCCAGGAATCCGCCGGTGGCCATGGCCAGGGGAGTCAGTCCGCCTGATATCGCCGAGAGAAGCCCTCCGACCTTGCCGCGCATGTGCTGGGGGATGGTCAGCTGGAGAATCGTCTCGATGATGATGTTGATAATCGCATTAAACACCCCTCCGGCGAAAATCGCCGCGACCATCAGGATGAAATTATTCATCAGCGGAAAGAGCATCCAGAATCCCGTCATCAGGGTTACGCCGACGGCGAATACCGGAAATCGGTTTTTATTGCTGATCTTGAGAACCGAGGATAGCACCATCCCCAGCAGCATCCCCCCGGTGAGAGCGGCCATGGTTATACCGTATCTTTCGGGCCCCAGGCCGGTGGTCTGCTGGAAAAAAGGCAGGATGAGGACGAAGGACATGGAAGCGAAAAAATTGACTGCGGCAGCGCTGAAAAAGAGCTGACGCATGCCCGGGGTATCTTTCACATATTTCAATCCGTCGTTCATGTCAGACCAGAAACGGGCGTCTTTTTTCACATGCTCGATCTTCGGTACGCTGATGAAAAGTTCGGTAAAGGCCGAAAACAGATAGGAAATGCCGTTGAACAGGAACATCAGCGGCGCGCCGATGGTGGCGTAGATAAAGCCGCCGATGCCGTTTCCCAGCAGGCCGCTTCCGGTGCGGATAATGGCGAACGCCGAATTGGCCTTCATCAGGTGCTGTTTGGCAACCAGGTCGGGAAGGATGGACCCCGCCGCCGGCTGAAAAAACGCCGAACTGGCTCCCAGCAGTATGCCCGCCACGAGAACCATCCAGATTTTCAGGATTCCCATCAGCGCGGCGATGCCGACTCCCAAAACAAGTAAACCCCGGATCACATCCATCAGCACGATGAACGCCTTCCTGTCACCCCGGTCGACCCAGACACCCGCGAATGGCGACAATACTATCCTGGGTATGGCCGATGCAGCCATCAATGTCCCCATCAAAGCCGTGGAACCGGTGACCGCCATCACCCAGAAGCCCAGGGCGATATCGTAGGATACATCCCCCAGAGCCGAGACCAGTTGGCCCTGCCAGAGCAGGACGATATTTTTGTTGAGGAACCTGCCTTCATCCGGCTTGGATTCAGCGCCCTCGACCAGCGGGGCAACTTCCGCGACTACGCCATCTGCCATCGATATCTCCCTGTGCCAATAGGTATGGCTGTATTATTTCAAGGAAGATAGTCCTGAAAATTAAAAAAATCAATATTTAATATTAAAAAATTTAATTTTTCTTGTCTTTTTCCAAAAGTTTGTCACTCATCACCCTTACTGATCCCGGATCAGGGTCTCTACCTGATCCAGATAATCGATGAACACCGGGAGCGAAACAAAACCCTGAATCAGCTCATACCTGCGCTGCTCATCCAGAGTGTAGACGATTGCGAAGCTCGGAGGTCCGCTGATCCCCAGGTTCCGGGCGATGGCGGTATTGCCGGCGATAACCTCAAGGTATCCGTTGCGCTCCACCGCGGATTCCATCCTGGCGGTATCAAGGCCGATACCCGAGGCGAGCTGCCTGAGATTCTCTTCCGTGTAATTACCGCTGTTAATCTCTGTCTGGGCTCCATAGAGGAGGGCAGCGTACTCTTCGAATCGGCCCTGATCCCGGGCCGCCAGGGCGTATGCCCCCGCCAGGGCCGATTCTTCTCCCAGCAGGGCTACCGGGGTGACCCGAAACAGGAACCCGCGGTTGTCCACCAGTTCGCGGATCAGCGCAGATTCCACCTCATCGTGAAAGCGGGTGCATACCGGGCATTGATAGTCGGTGAACAGTTCGATTCTCACCGGACTGTCGGCATTGCCGAAGTCAACCGAACCGGGGACCGAAACCGTTCCCTGGCAGGAAATGATAAACAGCGACAGGGTTACTGCCGCAATGACGCTGAAAAGCCGGATTCTGCCGGGGCCTATATTTGAACGGAACATGGGATCTCCTTGGAATGATTCATGTAAATTAGTTGAAGGCTGAGCATGGGAATCAGTATATTCGCAAAGACAAGAAGAAGAAAAGGATTCCCAAATGAAAGTACGCCTTCCGTTTTCCATTCTGGCAGTCTCGGTGCTGCTCCTGGTTTTTGCATCCTGCGGCGGCCCCGGGGAAGAATCGCCGGATCAGCCGCTGGCATCAAGCTCCGAGCCCGAAGTTGAAGCCGTCGAGCCGGACACTGATTCCCAGCCCGAAGAGGCGCCGGTGATCGAAGCCGGGCCGATCATCGCCTCCGGGGAAATGATCAGCTTTGCCAAAGCCGATGGCTCAAACCCCGCCGATCCCGCGAATCAGGATCGCATCAGCGATAATGTCATTCTCACCAGAGGGAACGATGGCGGACAGATTTACAACATCGCCGTTGAAAATCAGGCAAATGCCCGCACCAGTCCCGCGGGCACTCTTTGGGCCCTGGGAACCACAGAGAATCTTGCAAGCCTGGATTTCAAACCCTTTCGCGAAGCGGTGAGCAAACCGAAAGAAGTGGCAGGCAAGAGCCTGGTGCTTTATCTCGTCGACAGCGATACCTATATCGATATCGTGTTCACCAGCTGGTCCGCGGCGAAGGGCGGCGGCTTCGCGTATGAGCGCCGGTCGCTGGAGTAGTCACCGGCGAACGAACCTAACTGGCTCCTCATGCATTGTGTGTGGGGAGCTCGAATAGATTTCTAATTGATACGGAAGCCCCTTGCCATTCCGCTCGCAGTATTAATAATTCGCTCGGTGAGGGGTGAGAAATCGATGCAGACCATTAGACCTGCCATGGATAAATCCTTCTGTAAAAAATCGGTGTGCAAATATCGATAAAAAAAAGCCAATTTATTAAAGCATTGCAACGCATTTCCCGGGACATCTTCATCTCACTCGAGGGAAAAAGTCTTTAGAAGAAATATGATGAGGTTGGCGATGTTCTTCTTTTGTGATGATTGGATTGGCGATACAGATCCGTGCTGCTGACAGGCTCAGTCGTACAATCCAATCAGCTGAAGATCGATTTCGGCTTCGAAGTTGTCTTCGCCGGCAACCAGGGCGAGACTGCGCAGGTCATTGGGATTGAAGCTCTGGCGCATCGTACCGTTCGCTTTGAATTCGCTCCATGGGATTTCGGCGATCTGCCAACCGTCACCGTCTGGAAGGCTGGCTGAATAGTATGCCCAGGGCAGGCGGCTCTGCCGGGTGCGAAGATGGATCAGGTAATTCCCCTCTCGGTTGATCCGGTAGCGAACGCGCACTCCCTCATAATCCTGTAAATCCGCATTGAGCTGGGATGGTTCGAATGCCAGCCGTACCTGGATAAAGCCCCCGTTGTTTTCGGTGGTGACGGTGCCGAGCATACGGAGGAACAATTCGCCGTCTTCCTGGATCAGCCCCGCCTGCATATCCGAGCGACCGCCCATCACCCGATCGGTGAAGCCCCGCCATTGGCCCCGCATGGGTGAGCTGTCGGGATCAGCTGAGAAATCGTCGATGGTGAGTCCGCTGAGCTGAATGATCGCTATCAGTGCCGAGAAAAGGAAAATGGTCAAACGTTTTGTATCCATATAAAGAAGATACGGATATGTACAAGTTATACAAGTATTTTCTTATACAAAAAAAGCAGGCTTACGCTTTATGAATGGGCCTGCCAGAGGCACCCGGTCAGTTCCATATCTGAGAATTCTGCGGTGAAACTCGAATCCAGCGGACTGCAGGCATATAATCCGAAGCGAACCCCGATTCCGGACGCCATTGGCGGTTGAGCCTTGCCCATTGCCGCAGTGGTTTCACCCAGGGCGCTTAGGTGGAATATCCGCATCTGCCGGTAATCCACGCCGTCGAAGGAGCTTTCGAGCAGGAAGTCAGGCCCCCGGCGCCTGGGCCGGTACCAGATGTGACCGGGCAAAATAATGTCCCTGGTTGCCCAGTCCGAATATCCCCGGTTGGTGACGACGCTGCCACAGATCGCTGTTTGGCGTCGTGGTCATCGACACGAAGTCGGATTCGACCTGATAGTTTTCCGGCTCGTTTATCCACTGAGCTTTGGTGAAATCAACCATCTTTATCTCCAGCTTTATAAATCCATATCCTGACTTTCGGTAATTATGAACAAGAAGTTTCCATTGTGATACCCCTGTCTCTTA
>CAWZYW010000098.1:0-7671 GCA_963966255.1 uncultured Salinispira sp.
ATTTTTTCAATTCGTTGATAAAACGGGTGGCCTCCGTTCCGTCGATCAGGTCGTGATCGAAGGTCAGGGTCGCCGAAAGGATATCCCTGGGCAGAATTTCCCGGCCCACGACCGCCGGCTGTTTGGCGATGCCCCCGAGGATGAAGTTCACCGCATGGGGGGTAATGGGTACCGGCCATCCGTTGCCCTGGGCGAACATGCTCACCGAGGTGAAACTTACGGTGCCGAACATCTGTTGTTTTTTCGTCGGATCGTATCGGAGCACGTAATTCAACAGGGCCCGGCGCAGGAAGGAGGGGAAATGAGCCGCCAGGTTTTTGAAAGTGAATTTTTTCTTTCCGCTGAAAAGCTGGGCGTCGTCGGTGGATGTTGCGTGATCGATTTCGTCCATCAGTTCGTGGAGCGAGAGCTTCTGAGCAGCCCGGATGATCCGGGTGGTAGCCGATGGCCGGCCATCGATGACCCGTTCGACGATGACCGCGCAGTCTACGTCGTGGAAATCCACGTAGCGGTTTTTCTTGTAGATCGCCCGCTGCATCACCGGAACTTCGGCGAGGGCACGGGAGTACAGGTACAGGAAGTATACCGATAGTGACAGGGAGCGGCCGTTCTTGCGACGCCAGGCCCGCACCGCCGTGCGGATTTCGGTGACATCGAAATCGAAGAGTGCGCTGATGCTGTGTTTTTTCGCGGCGACGCCCATGTAATCGATGATTCCCCGGCGGGAAGCGGGCAGCCGTCCGATGCTATATCGTTTTTCGCTCATATAGGTTCCCGGGGCGAATCATACCCTTGAATCGCCCCGGGCGCAACGAAAAAGCGAATGCTGCGCGTCTACTCCACCAGCTCCCGATACCCGTCCAGCACCGCCTCCACCTCTGAAATAATTGACTTTTGGTCAGGAATATCCGCTGCTTCGGCGTTTTTTACGACATGCTCAACCGAGCGGGCGCCGGCAATGACCGAGCCCACCCCTTCGATATTGATGGTCCACAGCAGTGCCAGCTGGGCAAGACTGATGCCCCGGTCGGCGGCGATGGGCCGCAGTTTTTCCAGGATATCGAGATAATCCTTGCGGTTCTCGGGAGTGAGCCGGGGGTTCGCCCGGCGGACGTCCTTTTTCGCGAATACGCTGTCCGCCCCGATGCCTCCGGCAAGCATGCCCTGCATCAACGGAGAGTAAGGCAGGAAGGCCATGCCCTCCCGTTTCACCAGCGGCAGGATCTCACTCTTCACCCGGTAGCGCAGGTCGATGCCGTGGTATTCCGGGGCATTCTGCTCGAACATGTTGAACAGTCCCTGGTACGAGTCGATTCCGATGGCCCGGTGGGCATACTCGAGATCCTTCGCGGAGAAATTGCTCAGGCCCAGGAAGCGGACCTTGCCGCTGGAGCGCACCTGGTCGATGGCTTCCAGCGCGTCATCCAGAGAGTAGTCGTCGCTGGGCCAGTGAACCTGCCAGAGGTCGATGTAATCGCAGTTCAAACGCTTCAGGCTGGCCTCTATCTCGGCTTTGAGGCTTACGGGGCTCAGATCATGGCTGACACGTTTTCCGCTCCAGCTGAGGCCGCATTTACTCGCCAGGAATACTTTGTCGCGAATGCCCTCCAGGGCCTTGCCGATGATCTGTTCGGAGACTCCCAGGCCGTACACCGGGGCGGTGTCAAGGAAGGTAATACCGTGATCTATCGCCGCCCGGATGGTGCGGATATACGCCGGCTCGTCCTGTTCGCCCCAGGCGCCGCTGATACCCCACGAACCGAATCCGATGGCGCTGATCTCCTCTCCGAAACGCGCCGGTTTGTGCATTTTCATATTTCCTCTCCGAATGTATCCTGTATATCTTGAATAGTAGTACAGCATGTACTACTATTCAAGACCTTATGAATCAGCTTGAAGAAAAACTGTCCGCATTGGGCCTCAGCAGCCAGGAATCCCGGGTCTATCTCAGCCTCCTGAGGGGCGGGCGGATGACCGGATACCAGATCGCCAAGGATCTGGGTATCAGCCGTTCCGGCGTCTACAACGTGCTGCAGTCCCTGTACCGCCGGGGCGCGGCATACCTGCTCCCCGGGGAGACGAATGTCTACGAAGCCGCCGATCCAGAGGGCTTTATCGGCGAACTGGAACAGCGCTTCAGCGCCGCCGCCGGCAGCTTGAAAAATGATCTCAGGTCATTTAAAGGTGCCGGGGATCGCGAATTGTTTTTCAACATCCGGGGTAAGGGTCCCATGCTCGAGAAGGTCAGGGGCATTATCGACGGAAGCAAAAGCGAAATTCTGATCAACACCGACATTCCCGTAGCGGAATTCGAGCCGTCGCTTTCCGCCGCCTGTGCGCGGGGCGTTCGGGTGATCATGTTTTCGTTTTTCCCCCAGGACCTGGGCGAGTTGCCGATTATCTTTTACCAGGCCCCGGCCAATCCCGAACCGGGCCACCAGGTATGCGCCGGGGATTCCAGACTCATGTTGACGGCGGATATGGAGCGCTGTATTCTCGGCGGCCTTTCCCGCGGCGAGTTCGCCGCCACCTTCAGCGCCAACCCCCTGCTGACCTCGGTGATCGCCGAACACATCCACATCGATATCTACCTGCTCGGATTGCGGAGGAAGCAGGGAATACGGGAAATTCCCGAAGAACTCATGCTGCAGAGCTTACTGGAAAAGGAGAACCGATTATGAATCCCGAAATTATTTTCGATATCAGCCCGGACTTTATCAGCCCGTTTTACCCGAAACGGGGCGAAACGGTTGAACTGTCCCTGATGGCCCGGGGAGAGCTCGACGAGATACTGCTGCAGGGCATGTTCGCCGGCACCAGCCGGACCCTTCGATTCGAAAAGGGCGACGACCTGGGCGGAGGCTGGCATCGCTATGCCCTTACGCTGTCTTTCCCCGAAACCCGGCTGTACTTCCACCTGGTATACCGGCAGGGGAGCGAGTACCGTTACCGTTCCCAGGCCGGAATCACCCCCCACCCCCCGGCGGAACGCGCCGGCTGGCTGCTGCTGTTCGATTTCGAAGCCCCCGAGTGGGTCACAGACAGCGTGTTCTACCAGATATTTCCGGACCGCTTCAGGAAGGGAAACCCCTCGGTAGGCGTCCGGGACGGCGAGTATGAGTTCGACGGCGGAGTCAGCCGGGAAGTCCCCTGGGATTCGGTCCCCCTGGAATGGGAGGAGGGCCGCTGCGTCGATTTTTACAACGGCGACCTGGACGGCATCATCGAAGCCATCCCCCATTTCCGGGAGCTGGGGATCAACGCCCTGTACCTCAATCCGATTTTTCACTCCCGGACCCACCACCGGTATGACTCCATAGACTTTTTCGCCGTCGATCCCCACCTGGGAGGCAATGAGGCTCTTGCCAGGCTCAGCGCCGCCCTCCGGGAGGCTGGCATCCGGCTGGTGCTGGACATCTCCATCAATCACAGCGGCTCGGATCATCCCTGGTTCATCGAAGGTCTCAAGGGTGCTGATAGCCGGGAATACTACTACATCGAGGATGACGGTAGTTACGAAGCCTGGTACGGATTCTCCACCCTGCCTCAGCTGAATTACGGCAGCGAAAAACTTCGCGGGCGGATCTGGAAGGACCAGGATTCGGTGATAAAGACCTTCCTGAAGCCCCCCTACTCCATCGACGGCTGGCGCTTCGACGTTGCCAACCAGACCGGGCGCAATGATCGGGACAACTACTGCGACGAGATCTGGCGGGAGGTGCGGAAAGCCATCAAGGAGGAGGGGCCGGATAAATACATCCTGGCCGAGCATTGGGATGACGCCTCGGACTCCCTGACCGGCGATCACTGGGATGCGGTGATGAATTACTTCGGCTGCTCCCGTCCCATCCGGGCCTGGTTGGGCGAGCTCGACCGCTACCTGACCCACCCGGATGATTATCCGCCGAAAACCACCGTCCCGCTTTCAAACCGGGAATTCGCTAACTTCCTGGAGCAGTCAATCCGGAGCCTGCCGTCGCAGATCCGTCACTTCCAGTTTAACGTGCTGGACAGCCATGATATCGGGCGACTGCACAATACCCCGGGGATATTCAGCAGGGAAAACCTCAAAGCCGCACTTTTGGTGCAGTTCATGCTCCCTGGAACGCCGGTGGTCTACTACGGCGATGAAATTCTACTGGACGGACATGTAAACTCCACCGAGGGGATACGCTTCCCCATGCAATGGGATCGGGAAGGCTGGGATCAGGACAGCTTCAAACTGTACCGCGAGCTCATCGAGTTGCGGAAAAACAATGATTCCCTGAAAACCGGCGGATTCGCGGTACTCGCCGCCGATGAGGATGTGCTGGTTATCTCCCGCTACACCGGAACACAAGCGGTCCTAGCTGCCTTCAACCGCAACCTCGGTGCGGTCAAACGAATCGTCTCATTGGCTGCCCTGCCGCCTTCCGCCCGGGACTCTGATGAGTTCAGCCTGAACCTCCACGGACTCGAGAGCAGAATCATTCACCTGTCTCAGTCGTAAATCTCCGATCGACATGATAAACAAAGCGGGACCCGGATCAAGCGGGTCCCGTTTTTATGGAGTTGGTTCTTCTTGGCATGATCGCCATTATCGATGCCGCCGAGCATCGCATTCCCGATTGGTCCGTGGCGGCCCTCGGCCTTGTGGCCGCGGTCAGTGCGGTTCACGCGCAATGCGGATCCGGCGGGGCCATAAGCCTTGGGCAGACCGAGGTAATCAAGCGGACCATGCTTTCGGTTGCCATCCAGATCGCATTGCACTGGCAGCGGGGCAGCGGCCTTTTTGTAATGGGCCAGGGGGATTACAAGCTGCTGGCCGTCCTGGCGCTGCTGCACCCCCCGGTGGAACTGCTGGATATTTTCGAACGAGCCCTTGTCTTCGCTTTATCTTACTCTTCCCTCCAGCACCTGGTCTCTCGGCTCGAAAAACATAAGAGCGCAGACCTTACCATTCCCCTGGCCCCGGGATTCTTCCTGGCATTGATGCATTCCCGACTGGAGCGGTTGTTCTTGTAAGCCGGATAATTTCGACCTATAATCATGGAAACGTTTCCACCACAGGAGCAACATTTTTTATGACCACAATGAAAGATATCGCAAAGCGCGCCGGCGTAGGCCTGGGAACAGTATCCCGGGTGGTAAACGGTACGGGGCCGGTGAGCCAGGAGACCCGGGAGAAGGTCGAAGCCGCCCTTTCCGAGATGAATTACCGGCCCAACCGGATCGCCCGCAAACTGGTCTCGGGAAACACCGGCCGGGGCTTTTACGGCGTATTGATGCCCCTGTTTATTCACCCATTTTACTTCTACGTGCTTCGGGGAGTGTACCGTTTTGTGGAAGAGCAGGATATGAACCTCATTCTGTTCAATCGGGGGAAGCATCCGGAAGAAGCGATATCCCATCTTATGCAGGAGGATATCCTCGGGCTGATGGTAATGAGCCACGGCCTCAGCCCTGAAGAAGAGGCCCTGCTGAAAAACGAAAAACTCGACCTCTGCTATCTGGATTATCATCAGGAGCGCAGTCAGGGGGTCTGGATTGACAACCATTACGGCGGCCGCCTGGCCGCCGAGCATTTCCTGGCCAGGGGCTGCAAGGCGGTTGCCTTCGTCGGTGATCTGGGAAACTCGCAGCAGCAGATCGAGCGCTTCGACGGATTCAGCCAAACATTGGAAGCAGCCGGCAACCCGCTGATCGCCCGACATCTGGTGCCCAGGGAATACGCTTCGGCCGACGCGGTGCGACGGCTCCTGGCCGATCATCCGGAAACCGACGGGATTTTCTTCTTTTCCGACACCCACGCGGTGGAAGCCCTGCCGGCCCTTGCGGAAGCGGCGAAGGATATCGTTGTGTGCGGCTACGATGATCTGGATTTCACCCGCTACCTCGGCCTCACCACCATTCACCAGCCCAAGGAAGAAATGGGCTATGAGGGGGCGAAAATGCTCCACCGCATCGTCCACGGCCAGGCCGCCCCGGATGACCGCACCATCACCCTCAAACCGAGCCTGGTTACCCGGGGACCTCTGGCCCTGGGTCATTTTTCAGAGGATCAGAAACGATGAAACCAGGCTACACACTATCCCTGTTGATACTGGCTCTCATCAGCGCCATCGCTTTAATCGGATGCTCGGAGGAACCCCTCCCGCCCCCGCCTGAACCCCGTGCCGAACTCCCGGAGAGGACTTACCCGCTGAATGAAAACTGGACGGTCGCCGCGGACCGGGTGGTTCAGGGCGACAAGAGTGCCGTGGCCTTATCCGCCGAACGAATCGAGAGCGCTTATTTCCGCCGGGAGAGAATTTGGAGTCTCCGGGAAGACATCAGCGCCCTGCCGGTATTTACCGCCGAAGGAGCTCCGCTCTACGAGGCCCTGTATAACATGGCCCTGGAAGAGGCCCTGGAGAATGTCCGAAGCGACGGAGCCTTTATGGCGGGCAGGGAATGGAACGGCGTGTGGACCAGGGACATCAGCTATGCCATCCATCTCAGCCTGGCGGGGATTCTCCCTGAAAGCAGTCGGATCAGCCTCATGGCGAAGGTCAACGAGTACGGCGAGGTTATCCAGGACACCGGCACCGGGGGCTCCTGGCCCATTTCAACCGACCGCGTGGTCTGGGCCATCGCCGCGTGGGAGTTATACCTGGCAACCGGCGATGCAGAATGGCTGGGCGAAGCGCGCAGCATACTGGGTAACACGCTGATGCGTGATCTGTCAGTGGCCCTGGACCCGGCCAGCGGCCTGCTGTACGGGGAAACCTCCTTCCTGGACTGGCGGGAGCAGACCTATCCTAAATGGATGGAGCCCAAGGACATATTCGAAAGCAAGGCCTTCGGCACCAATCTCCTGTTCGCCAGGGCGCTGGAGATTTACGCGAGAATGAGCTCAGCAGCGGGGGACGGTGATCGGTCCACCGAGTTTTCCGCCCTTGCGGCCCGGCAATACGGGCGCATCGCCGATGAGTTTCCCCTGAGCGGCGGCTTGTACCCCCTGTACCTGTACCCTCCGATCCAGGGCAGCATTCCGTCTGATAAGACCGGTACCCTGAGCAATTCCCTGGCGGCGATATTCTCCGCCGATCCCGACTCCCCGGCCGCTCTCCTCTCCACCGGAAGCATCAGCGCAAGCCTGCCTACGGTTCCCTTCGGCATACCCACCATCGAACCCCAGCAGCCGCGGATATCTCCCTACCACAATGCGGGAATCTGGCCCTTCGTGGAGGCTTATTACGGGCTGGCCGCAGCCAGCGAGGGAAATCTCCCGGCCTTCGAATTCGCCTTCCAGGCCATGAGCCGGAATGCGGCGCTGTTCACCAGCCATATGGAAAATCTGGTATACGACAACGGCCATTCGGAAGGAACCCAAATCAATTCGGAGCGGCAGCTCTGGTCGGTGGCAGGTTACCTGGGAATGGTGTACCGGGGTCTGTTCGGTATCGGTTTTGATGAAATCGGGATCCGCTTCTCCCCCATGGTGCCGGACATTTTCCCCGGAGAAACCATCAGCCTGGAAAATTACCGGGTAAGGGATACGGTCCTGAACTTGGAGATCCGGGGCCGCGGCAGCGTCATCGCCGCCATGACGGTGAACGGAGAAGAACATAATCCATTCTCCCCCATTGTCTGGACGCCGGGAAGCTTCGATATCGTCATCGAGATGGAAGCCGGGCCCGAGACCGGAGG
>CAWZYW010000099.1:0-7580 GCA_963966255.1 uncultured Salinispira sp.
TGTGAGGATACAGGGCGTAGTTCTGGAAAACCATGGCGATATCGCGATCCTTGGGGGGAACGTCGTTCACCATTTTTCCATCGATGTAGAGCTCGCCGCTGGAAATATCTTCGAGACCGGCAACCATGCGGAGCGTGGTTGTCTTGCCGCAGCCGGAAGGGCCGACAAGGACTACGAATTCCTTGTCCTGGATGGTGATATTCGCGTCTTTCACCGCGTGAACACCGCCATCATACACTTTGTTGACATTTTTTAGTTCAACAGTAGCCATAAGATGGGACCTCCATCATTTTATCTTATTGCTCAATGATAGGGTCAGAAATCATTGCTGTCAAGTAATATAGCCAGCGGTCAGTGGTCAGTTGTACCCGCCATTGAGCTTGTAATAGGTTTCAATGTTCCGATACAGGATTTCTATGCTGGTTTCATCGTTGTCAAACTGTTCCCCCAGCCAGGGGATTAAAACGTCCCGGCGAATTTCCTCCCAGAGTGGATCGGGAGACTGGGGAAACATCAGGCTCGATTCGTCTGGAAAAGTCAGTCCTGGATTGATCTCGGGGATTATGCGTTCGTTTACCAATCTGTTGGTACTGAGTCTTCCGAGGAAAAGGGATGGATCCGTTCCCCTGTTCAGACTGATATACCCCGCCTGTATTCTGCTGCTGAGCATCAATCGTATTAGTTCGGTTGCGGCACGTTTGCGACGGCTTCCACGGAGTACCGCGGCATATACTCCGGGGCCGAGAACTTCAATCCCGTCATCAGAGCTCAGCCATATATACGGAAAATCACTGATCTGTGAATTGGCAGCGCGGCTGCGTTCGTGCAGCGTTGACATCACGGCGTACAATCGACCTTCGGACATATCGGCATGATCCGGTGCGTATGCGAATACTTCGTTGAAGTATATTTGCGCTGATGGCGTCTGTTCGTACTCTGCGAGAAGACCGTCAACCATTTCCAGGGCACTTTCCATTTCCCGGGGTTCCGGAATCCGTTCGCGACTTCCGGAAAAATCTCTGATGAGCAATTCCATAAAGCGGAGATTCCTGAGACTGGAAAAACCCATTTCTGAAAAATTATCTCCGGAGCGTCGATTATTTTCCAGGGAGAGTCCCATGAGTTCGCGGTATTTGATGGATGATGAGCCGGACAGAATTTCTGCGTATGATTCGGATAAGTAAAGGATCGGAAGGTCGAAGGCCAGGGGGACGAGGCTTATCGCGTTCTCCCGGAGAAACGGCCGGTAGGCACCGGCGTACAGATCAGACAGTACGAATCCGTCATCAATCGATTTACCCGGTCCTTCAAGACGAAAAAGAGGGATGGGATGAAGGAAACTCGAAAATTCACTGTGGGCGATGTCGCTGCTGATGATGATATCCGGGAGAATGCCCCCGAGAGCGACCTGACGATCGGGGTCTTCGATGAATCGCACTTTCAAATCAGCCGCGGTTGCCTCGCTTCGGAGGTATTCCAGATATTCCAGGACCTCGGGGATGTCTGTCACGATTTCGATAGGAGTTGTGGAGTTGCCACAGGAGTACATAAGGATGGCAGACAGGAGTGTCAGTGCCGTCCTTATGAACAGCCGTGAAGATTTCAAAGCGCTCATATCAGTGACTATTGTTCTGCGAGCTGGATGGCAGTTGTGAAAATTTCAGCGTACAGCCCTTCGAGTTCATCCTGGTCTATAGCCGCGAATGCCACCCTGAGATACGCGTCCCCGATAGCGATGCTCCCGACCCCCTTGTCGAGCAGGGCAAGCCGAAGATCCTCCGCGGACATGCCGTTTACCGCAAATGCCATAAAATATCCCGAGTTGAACGGCAGCGGACGCAGTATATTTCTCAGCTTTGTTCCGTCCGCTCCCTGATAGGCATTCTCCAGGATGGCTTTTACAATGTGATACCTTGCGCTGAGTTCCTGTTCCGCCTGCTGTTTCTGAGCACGGTATTCCGGATGCTCAAGCATCTTCAAGATAAGGCTCTGACTGATTCCTGGACAGTTGCTGACCGTCGCGCGGATGGAGCCCATGAGCTTGCTGATCAGGGGTTGGAAGTCATCATAAGATAAACCCCTGGATGCGAAACTCATAAAGCCGACCCGAAATCCCCATGCGTATTCTTCCTTGGTGGCACCGTCGAGTTTCAATGCGAGAACGTTTTTATGGAGATTCGCGCATTTCGCGAAGAGGCTCTGGCGGTAGACATCTGGATCGTAAAACAGGCCGAAGTAGGCGTCATCGTGGACCGTCAGGATATCGCAGCCGGCATCAGCCCGTTCGCGGATGATCTCCGCGATCCTCTCCGCCTCCCGTACGCTGGGGCTGTAACCGGTGGGATTGTTCGGAAAATTCAGTAGGATGATGATCTTGCCACCAGCCCCGCCGTTTTTCTTAGACTCCGCAGCGCTTTTTTTCAATCTATCGGCAAAACCTTCGAGATTAAACCCGCCCTGATCACTGAAGAAAGGAAAGGTGTCGATGTTTCCCTGACGACGTTCGCTGATTATAAGACGGTAGTTACCCCAGAACATATCCGGGATGATTACCCTATCACCGGGATTCACGAAAAGTTCGGCCATCTGGAATATTCCCGAGGTCAGGCCTGCTACAACTACCGGATCACTGTAGTCAATATCCTTAAGGCCCGGATTTCGCTCGATCTGAAGGGACTTCCAGCGCTTTCGAAGGTCGGGATTCCCGGCGGTCGGTGCATAGGCCACTGCTTCCGCGGAATTCAGTGATGGAAGCATGTCCATCAGAAGCGGGAGGGCATATGCGGCCCGATCTTTGTATGCCATTCCGATTGTGGCATTGAGCCGATCGGCCCGCTGTTTCGCTTCTGCGCTCTGGGCAACGATGCCTTTTGGGAAGTACATGCTGAGACCGAGGTCGGAAAGGAGGCGCTCCACGATACTGCCGGCAAGCCGGTCGTTTAATTCTTTTGCCAGGGGATTCATAAGCTTGAGCATAGCAAGATGACCCTGAATTGACAACTGTTCACTTTTCTCTTACTGTAAGTACCATGTCGGACAACTCGGCGAATGATAATGACAACATTCTTTCGTGGATCCTGAATCTCTTCACCGGGGGCTCCGACCCGGAGCGGGAAAAGAAAAAATTGGTGAAGCAGCTCGCCAAGGATTTATCCCGGAGCCGTTATAAATTCTATCGCCCCAGGGGCAACCAGGCTCTGCCGGGCCTCGGAAAATTCTTCTTCGAAATCTACAAAATCACAGCCAGCGCAGGTTCTCTTCTCCAGAATGCCCAAAACAGCCAGGCGCTCCGGGAACTCTGCATCGAACGATTCATGAGCGATGAACAGAAGGCTCTCGCGGCGGGCTTCGATGAGGCGAAAATTCGGGAAAATGCGAAAACCATGGACCCCAAAGTTCATGCGAAGAAGCTCAAGGACGATATGGTGACGTTCTTCAGCAGTTTCGACAGCGGCAGCGTCAAGCAGATCGATGATAATTATAACCGCATCCTCAGGCTCATCGATTTCGTGAATTTCGATTACTTCTTTGTACTGAAAAAATTCGACGCTTCATTCCAGGAGGGCAATATTGCCGCTTCTCCGAAGCTGGAGACCATCAATGGCGACTATGTTTCTGATGATCTGAAGGATTTCCTTGAAGTGCTTCTTCCCCTCGACCGGGATGCTGACTGGTCTCCCACCTTCGACATCCTGTCCGGATACAAGGGCGTGGAAGTTATCAATCGACAGGCGTGGTCCCGTTTGATGAACGGGCTGAAAAACGTCATGAATCAGAATGTTCTCCAGATGATCGTACAGCATCTCGACCAGGATCCGTATTGGAAGCCCACGGTGGAGATGACCCGGATCAGGATTGTCGAGAGTTTTCTCGATGCGCTGAAAACCAAGACAGAGAACATCGTTCAGAAAATTCTTTCCGAAAAGCGCAATGCGAAGGTGGAGCAGTTGTGTATCGCGGTGTTCGGAGCAAATCCGACACCCCGCCTGAAATTCTACACGGAAAAAGCGAACATGATGTTCAGTAAGAAGCTGAACATCGAATACGAGTACATAACCCCGCTGAATTATTTGAAAACCTTCCTTCTGGATTTTTTCAAGAAGGATGTTCGGGAACTGGAAGACCTCCTGCTGGTTCGGGGGAAATGGTCTACCAACGTCATGTCTCAGCAGATGTCCGATGCCTACTATCGGGTGCTTGAGATGTCTGAGCAGCTGATTCTGTTCGACGAGGGATTGAATGACGAGGGGGAGATGGGGGCCCGATTGAAGCGCAGCCTTGCCCGCGTGGTCGAGAGAGAACCATCCTCGGCGAGCAACGTGAAAACCATGGTTCAGGAAATCAACGAATCGGCACTTAGCATCATCAACGAGGCGGCGGGAAATCTGATCTCATTCGGGAAAAACCTGAAGAGCCTCATCGAAGACCTTGATCGCAAAGATCATGAGCTGATTATCAACTGGAAAGAGCTTGAGTCAATGTCCGATATACCGGTGAAAGCCAGGCTGTCCGACGCGTATAAAAAGATATATTACTTCATTCAGTTGATGCAGATGTTCGTGAAGCCCTCCAGGGCTGAAAATCCCCCGGTAGTCTGAGTCTGCGGCGAAAGCCCCGGTTTACCATTGCGGGGGCATAGCCCCGGTCCGCTGTTCCAGTTCCAGAAGAAACTCCTTGATCTGCCTTCCCCGATCGGGATCGAGGGCATTCAACGCGTACTCGCCGATCCCCCCGTTTTTGGGAATGACCCGATGGCAGGGAATGATAATCGGTACCGGATTGATTCCCACCGCCCGACCCACTGCCTGCGCCGCGTACTTCCTTCCAATTTTCTGGGCTACCTCACCGTAGCTCAGGGTCGTGCCGAAGGGGATTTTCTGAAGCCTTGCCCAGACATCAAGCTGGAACTCGGTGCCGTCAAGGACTACGTCCAGATCGAAATGTTTAAGCCGATAATTGAAATACTCATCGAGCTGGTAGGCGACTTCGCCGCAGGCGTATCGGTTCTCTTCAATAATAGCGCCTGGCTGGAAATCCCTAATGGGAGTATAGCTGAGCCTGAGCACCGCCCCATGTCTGTCCACAGCCAGGTAGACTGTGCCTACCGGGGTGGGCATGCTGTGGGTGAATATGGTCGGTGAGCGCGATTCAGCTGCCATTAGCATTATTATAGAGACCCTGGGGGATGCGGGGCAACACGCCTAATATCTGAGCACAAAGCCGGAAAAATTCCGTGAAATCACAAAGCCCGACTGCTCTTCCGGAATCACCGGAGTGGGAGAATATGGACTCGGCTCGTAGATGCTGATTGAGAATGCCCCGTCGAAAGTGAGAAAAAGGCCGATACCGCTCATACTGAGACCGCTGAACAGCGGAATATAGTGAAGCAGACGCTTATTGGCGAATTCTTTGCGGGCAGCCTCGATTTCAGCCACCGAAGCTGTGGCAGGGTCGATGCTTTCATAGGCGGCCCGGGCTTCCTGGAAAGGGGTCCGATATAGTTCTCCCACGATGGTCAAACCGGTCCCGGTGACAGCAAGGCTCAGCCCCAATAGCAGCTTGGTTCTACCGCTGATCTGCAGGGGAGTTGGGTTGTCTTCCGGCGCTTCTCCGGTCTCTGCCTCCCCCGATTCGCTTTGGAGCGGAGCGGGATAGGCAGGAAGGAGTTGCCCGAAGAGCACTGGAGGCACTGCGATGAGCGTCGCGAGCAGGAGCAGGAGCAGTTTTTTCGTCATACGCGTTACCTCCCGGGTCGTCAGCCAGGTTCGTCACCCGATACTTCGGGGAACGGGCTTTGCCATTGCCACCCGGTTTTTCCGGATTCTCGATACCATTCTAACCGACGGATGCTGATCTCGGCAAATACCGGATCGATATCGGCGCAGATGCACCTGCGCCCGCTTCGTTCCGCCGCAATCAGAGTTGTTCCGGAGTGGGCGAACGGATCCATGACCACATCGTCGGCTTCGCTACTGGATAGTATAACCCGTTCCAGTGCTTTTACCGGTTTCTGAGCATAGCTGCCGGGTACATTTTCTTCAAGCCGGTAAAACACCTGCTGGATATCCACCCAGACGTTTCCCGGACGGATATTGCGATGCCGGCTGCGATCATCATTTGACTGTTCACCCTTATAGTATCCTTTCAAGAGCCGCGGGATGTCAGTGTATTGAGGAAAAAAACTGGGTTTTCCCCGGCGATAATACAGTAATTCCTGCCTGACGCTCATCCAGTTTTGCTGAGTGCCGTACCCCCGCTGGTTGCGCATGGTGATGAGGCTGCGTGATTCCAGCTCCTTAAACGCGCGCATCATCAGCATAAAATCCGGAAGGGGTTGAAAACCGTCATTCTGATCTGCTCCCAGCCAGATATATACGTGGGCATTTTCATCAAGGACGCCGAGGCCGGCGGCGATCCATTTGCGACTGAAATCAAGGTATGCCGGGATATCGCCGGAGAAGAGCTGCTCGCTTCGCCGACCGCCCACGGGGAAGTTATACGGCGGATCGGCCGCAAGCAGAACCGGGTGAGTTCCGTCGAGGGCCCGGACCAATCCCGCCATCGATTCAGGATCACGGGCATCGGAGACGGCTACGGCATGGCGTCCCCGGGGATCCGTCCAGATTTCACCCGGCTTCAGCCGGCAGTAGGGAAGCAGCTTTTGCCGAATTTCCGGATTGGTGTCCAGCCGGGGAAGGGCCTCGGTCATGGTCCCTCCGCGGCCTTCGCTTTGCCCCCTGCCCCTTCCTGTCCGCGAGGACCGACGCCGTTCGGCGGGTCCGTACTGTCCAGGTATTCGACGGGGAATTCGGCCAGGCGGCTGATGATCCGGCCCGGCAGCAGTGCATCGAGGACCATGTCCTGATCCCGATACTCGGTTCTCAATACCGTCCCCTCCCGATGGATCATGGCCACAATGTCGCCGCGGCTGTGGGGAAGCAGCAGGCGCACCGCCGCGAGGTTCTTCATGAGTTCGTTTTCCACCGCCTCGGCCAGGGAGGAAAAGCCGTCTCCGGTCTTCGCTGACAAATACAGGGCGTCGGGATATTCCTGCATAACCATCATCCGGTGCTCAGGTCCTGCGGCATCGCATTTATTGAAAATAAGGATCTCGTTCTTGTCCTCGACGCCGATTTCCCTCAGAACCTCATGGGTGGTCTCGATATGCTGGCGGAAGTCGGGATTGTTGATATCGACTACATGAATGAGGAAATGGGCCAGAACCGTTTCTTCAAGGGTCGATTTGAAGGCGTCAACCAGGTCATGGGGTAGCTTCCTGATAAATCCGACCGTGTCGGTGACCAGCAATTCCATACCGTTAGGCAGGGCGTACCGGCGTGTGGTGGGGTCAAGGGTAGCGAAGAGCTTGTCCTCCACCAGGATGTCACTGGCGGGGGGGGCACGAATAAGGGTGGGTTTTTCCGCCTTGGGGTGGGCGGCGGTGGCCGCGGGGGGGTCCCGTTCCGCTTTCCGCGGTTTTCGGAGGGTTTCCCGCTGGGGCGGGGGCCGGGTCACGTCTGCCCTTAGCTTGGCGGTCCGGGGCGCCGCCCCGCCTCGGGCCACCTCCAGCCGGGGTTTCC
>CAWZYW010000100.1:0-7573 GCA_963966255.1 uncultured Salinispira sp.
GTACGAGCCGGTGGGCTTTGCCGGAAATCAGGGAATCATTTCGGTTCCCGACGGGGATGAGGTCATGGAGGAATACCGGGAGAACATGGACCGCTTCGTGGATCGGCAGCTGGTGAACCGGGTTGAGGAGCTGAATGCCCAAATCGCATCCACCCGGAACAACCTGCGTTACATCAACCGGCTGGGCATTCTCTACGCCAGATTCGGCAGGCTTGAAGACGCGGCGATACAGTTCAGGCGGGTGATCAGCCAACGGGAGTACGGGCCCGCACTGGTGAACCTTGGACACATTGCTTATCTGTCGGGTGATTTCCAGGGGGCCATCTCTTACTACAATCGGGCCATACCGGTTTCATCCAATGCCGCAGCGGCCCTGGTGGGGCTTGCGAAGGCGGAATACGAAATGGAGAACTACCCCGTGGTCGACGAGGCCCTGGCCATGCTTGAAGAAATCGATCCCGAGGCTGCCAACGAGATTTCATACCTGGGTACGGGCGTGGAGAACGACGGCATCCGGGCATCCGAGGCCCTGGAGCGAAACATATACCGATGGGATCAGGAGGAGGATCTGTGATGAAAACCAAGATAACAATCGATCGGAAAAAGCAAGCCGGCAGGATTCTCGCGGGTATCCTTATGTTCGCATTAATCCTCTTCTTCGCAGGAGGCTGTGACAATCCCATTAATATACTGGATGAGGTAGAGACCGCATTCAAACGCGACAACAATATGTTTCTGGTTGTTGAGGATTTTGCGCCGACACCGAATGCGTTGGGAGTGAACCCAGGTGGCGAGCTCTATATCGTTTTTGACAGGGCAATTCGGGAAAACTCAATCTCTTCGGCTGCGATTGAGATAACGCCGTTAGGGGAAGATCCTGTCGATTGGACATTTCGCTATAACCCCTCAACCAATACGCTTTATCTGAGGGGGGATCCTTATTTTATCAATTCGAAGGAATACACGATCCGCATCATCGGAGTGATTGCTCAGGACGGATCTGCAATGGAGGAGGAACTGGCCTGGACATTTACCACCGGCGTCGCACCTGCCGGATCGATCACGAAAATCCGAAGCAATGGGTCCAGGATTGGCGCGAGTAATGATTCGAGCCAGGACGGATACACCGATGTGCTTGATCTGGAGATCGATGTAGATGCGAATCCGCAAGCGGGTTTCTTTCTGATATCCGATGATGCTGATTATATGTCAGATTCTGGCGATTTCGCATCCAGTCCTGATTGGCAGTCGATCACTCCCGATTCCACCGAAACTATTTCCGTGGATAGTAGTTTCTTTGATGTTGATAATCGGGAAGACGGCCAGAAAACCATCTACATCCGATTTCGACATCCCACCGATGGCACCCACAGCGAACGAAGCTCAGCGAGCATTATCTATGATAAAACCCCACCGAGCGTGAATTTACCACATAGTTGTCTGGTCAGGAATGCCGAAGTTGATTACGGTGGAGATGCCAGCGATTCCAGCGGTATCGTTCGATACGAATGGACCGGCAATGGTGTGTTATTCAACGGCAACCCCACCGGAAGCAGCTCGGGAGTTACCCTCAGCGGCCTTTCTGATGAGCTCCTGGACAATGGAACATTCACGGTGGTTTTCAAAGCGGTTGATAATGCCGGGAACTGGGCGAATGATTCCATGACCTTTGTCTGGGATACCATCCCTCCGACGATTGATGGAATTACCATTGATTCCGGCGCAACCTATTCCACAGATACCTCACTGCATGTTCTGGCCTGGGGTTTTACGGACAATATATCAAGCGACTCGCAGATGAGCATCGGAATCAGCGACACCGCATTCGACTTCACTGCCACCTGGTACAGCCTGAGTGCTGATAATTTCACCATATATCTCACCACCACCGGCGGCAACGGAGTAACCCGCTTTGCCAACGCCTGGATACGGGACGAAGCAGGCAACTATGAAAAGAATGCAATCACTGACTCTATATTAGTCGATGATGTACACCCTTCTCCGCCGGTTTCAGTTATTCCTCCCGTAGCGATGATGATACTCATGTGTGGTGGGGCTGGGGCAGCGGAGGCGGAGGTAATGGCAATTTCGAGTGGACCAGAAGCGGCTCCAGCTATACCGGTGACAGCGGAACCGCAACACTTGGAACTCATGCATTTACCGCGGATCCAGTCAGCAGGGGACAAAGTTACCGTCTGCAGGTTCGAGAACGGGATACTGCCGGCAACTGGTCGTCATGGGCCAGTTCCTATGTGAATTATTTTCCGAGTACATCGACCTATCTGTCGCCGTATTCGGGACAAACAAATGTATCCAGAAAACCGTCGGCGAACTGGCCTGATTTCTACAGTCACGACAATAATCGGGCAGGATCCTATCGGGTATATGTCTGGGGCGGAACGGGGATTATGCCGAAAGATACTCCGTATTTTACCGTCTCATCCAGCGGTTTTAGCTGGTCAGATGTCTCCGGTCTCCCAGGGGTGAGTCCTCTAGGTTTGCCGTCATCGACAACGTTTTCCTGGAAATATGCTGCGTACACAACAGGAGGATTGTATATAGCGACGAGCCCGCAATATACATTTACCACTGGAACCAAGTAAAAAACTGGAGTCTAAGTTCCGGCGGAAAAGAACTAATCCCCCAGCATCGCCGATGCCACCGCCCGCAACCCCGAGTCGGCGTTCATGGCCGCCACCTGCCGCAGCGTTGCCCGGCTGTCTACGCCTCTGCCCAGGGCCTGCAGAGCTACCGCCCGGTGGTACAGGGCGATCTGCCGGTGGATGGGGCTGAGATCGCCGTCGGCCAGGGCCTCGTCGACATCAGCCAGGGCCTGCTGGGGCCGGTTCCGATGCAGGTGCACGTCGGCCCGGCTGATGAGGTACAGGTAATACAGTTCGCCCCGCTCGGGCCCGAGTTGGTATTCGGTATAGACCCGGTCGGCTTCGGCGTATTCGCCGATGAGAGCGGCGGAGTACCCGTAGTAATACGCCGCTTCGGCTTTTTCTTCCGCTTCGGCGAAATCGTATGCTTCACCGAAGGCCAGGGCGGCTTCGCCTAGGTCGCCGATTTCCATAAGGTAGAACCCTTCCCGCCAGAGCTCGACGGTTTCATCTCCGACCCAGTCGATTTCATATTCCTGCCCCTGCTGCTCGTCTGCCCTGACTCCTCCGGTGGAACTGGCGGCTCCCAGATCACGGTCGCTGGTGCCGCCTCTCAATCGTTCCACCCGCTCGGACAGGCTGCGCAGCACCTCCCGGTTTGTTCCTCCGCCGGATGCCCCCTGGAATAGGCTGTCGGCGGAAAACTCACCCGGGGTATTGATCATGATTCGCGCGCCTTCGTAGTCGATTTCGATGCCGGAGCCCCGGGGAACCATCAGCCTGTCTCCCGGGACTACTGCGGCTCCGATTTCCGCCGGGAACTCTTCACCTCCGGTGCTGCGTATAAGCGGATCACCGTACGCGTATACGATGGTCATCTCCTGAGCGGACGCGGCCGCGGCGAAAACAGCCATCGCGAAAAAGACGCTTGCGGATATTCTGAGGAGCTTAGGTTTATATGTTTTGTTCATGACATTCCTCTACTCGGGGACTTACTGACAGTATAGCCCGAAAATCAGAGCTTTTCCGCAGCGCTGCTCTCGATTCACGACAGGGTATTCCGTACAATGGGGCTGTGGAGGTCGGTATGGTACAATTCAGGCAGAAGACGGGCTTCATCCTGCTGAGCGCGATGGTCCTGCTCACCCTGGTTTCCTGCGGCAGCGGCGCTTCTTCCGCCCCCTGGTCGGCGGAGGGCGAAGTAGCCTTTCTCCAGGGAGAGCTGAGCATAAACGGCACCAGTGCCAGTATCGGCGATCCGGTGCCGGCGGATGCCGAGCTGATCACCGGAAGCGGGGCCATGGCGGAGATCATCTTCGGCAGCGGAAACGTAATCCGGCTGGAGGAAAACAGCCTGCTGCGTCTGGATCTGGCTTCCGATTCCATAAGTGAAATGGATCTCCGGCGGGGAGCGGTAAGCGCGGTCCTCGAAGGGCTTCAGCGCCTTGAAGGAGAAGAAAGCCTCCGGATCCGCAGCGCAACCGCCCTGGCGGGAGTCAGGGGTACCAGCTTTTTCATGAAGGTCGAAGAGCCCGATGTCACGTATTTCTGCCTCTGCAACGGATCTCTTGATCTGGGAACTGCGGATGGGGACCTGAGCCCCATCGATGCCGCACGACATGATGCGTACCGCATTATCCGGACCGCTGATGGATTCGATGTGCGGCCCGCGCCGCTGCTGTACCATGATGACGATTCCATGCAGAGCCTGGCGGACAGGATCGACGTCTCCATCGACTGGGGATACTCCGGCGGTTACCGAAACGAATAAACCGCCCACGCGAAGCCGTGTCGAATTTAAAATAGTGCCGGCCCCTGAGCCCATGAGGTCCTATACTGTTATTCAGTGGAACCCGTTCAATTCAAGGAAAATCTTAAAACCTTTCGTCTCGGCAGCGCTTGGGTTATTCTTCTCCGAAGCGGGAACGCTACGGTCGTGCCGGCGGGGATGGGTTCTGCAAGCCTGGTATACCGATCGCCGGTCCTGATGCTTCTGCCGGCGGACCGGTCCCATAGAACGGAAATCAGGGGAGAGACCTGGAGCCTGGAGATCGATTCCGGACTATGGCGCGAGCAGGTGGAGGATCTTCGTTCGGAAGGGGTGATTCTGCCCCGCGAACCCGCGGCCGTGGCCCTGGACGGAGATGACGGGGGATACCTGGAAACCGTCTACCGGCATCTGAAATCGGATCTGAATTTCAGCGGCCTCCATTTCGAGCTCTATGCCATCAATACAGTCCGGGGACTGCTCCTGCTTATTCATCGGCGTCTTGATTCACGCCCGGAGGACCGTCCGGTATGGTCGATTTCCGATGCCGTCAGCTATATAGAGATCCACTACGAAGAACAATTCTCCCTGGATTTCTTTTCCGGGAAATGTGCCATGAATCACAGCAGCCTGTCCCGACGCTTCAAGGAGGCTACGGGTTTTCCCCTGTTCGAATACATCAACCGGGTGAAAATCCGTCACGCCTGTGTTTATCTCAAGCGTGAAGACCGCAGCGTTCTGGATATCGCCATAGGCCTGGGCTACAACAGTATTTCATTTTTCAACCGCTACTTCAGGAGGGTCACCGGCTTGAGCCCTTCGGAATTCAGAAAGTTAAAATAGTGCAAGTCCCGGATCGGAAAGCGGGTCATGATTAGTAGTGTCAGGAGGCAGCCATGTTGGAAAAACACGCCTTGGAGTTGGTAGAGGAAAGGATCCCGGTGGAACCGCGGATCATCATTGGACGCTTCGCCGTCCGGGCCGGCGACGTACCTAATCTCGCCAGCCGTCCGGAACTGGGACCATACGATCTCGACGGAGCAAAGGCATATCTGGAAATCAACGGTTCCCTGGTGGCCAGGGGCAGCATCCGGCTCAGTGAGCGGGGTGCGGAATTTATCATAGGCGAAATGAATCAGGAGGAAGCAAAATGAAACTGACCAGCGTTGATGGAGTAAAGGTTCCGGTATACGTCGCTTTGGGCAACAACGAACTGACCATCGAAGAACTGGGGCAGTTGGGCGAAGGATCGATTATCGAGCTCACCTCCATCGCCGGAGAGCCGGTGGATCTGTTCGCTGCCGGGGAGAAAATCGGCGAGGGCGAGGTGGTGATCATCGATGAGAACTTCGGCCTTCGGGTGACCAGCATCGATATCGAGTGAGGTGCTCATGAGTGATCAAACATTAGAACATACTCGGATTCTCGGAGCCACCGAACCCCGGGGACCGGAAACCCGAATCAAGCTCTATGATTTCTACCGTCCCGATAAGTTTTCGAAGGAGCAGATCAGAATCCTTTCGATGATACACGAGACCTTCGCGAACCTCATGGCGATTCATCTCAGCCGTACCCTCAAAACCATGGTGAAAACCGAGGTGGATTTGGTTGATCAGATGACTTTCAAGGAATCCATGCATGAAGTGGACGATCCTTCGAGCCTGATGATCTACGGACTCCAACCGCTGAAAGGCAGCGCTTTGCTCGAGGTTGAGCGGGATCTGAGCTTCGCCATGCTCGACCGGCTTACCGGCGGCAGCGGAGTACCGGAAGACCTAAATCGGGAATTCACTGATCTGGAAGGCGAAATTCTCAGTAAAATCGGCGGTGATTTCTGCAAGGTCATCGACAACGCCTGGAGCGGAGCCCTGGATATGCGCTCGCGTTTTGTTCAGCTCGAAACCATGAGCAAGTTCGCCCAGATCGTTCCCCCCACCGAGATGATCATTCTGGTTCGGTTCGCCATCGAATCGCCGAAGGTAAAAAGCCGTATCTCCATGATCTATCCCTACCTGACCCTGGAACCCATCATCGACCGCCTGAGCGCCAGATACTGGTATCAGGCGATTTACCACAAGGAGAGATCCGCCAACCGGAGGGTCACCGAGAATCTTATGCTTAATGCCGATATACGGCTCAAAGCCGAGCCCATGAACCTGGCGGCTCTGCGGCGATTGAAACCCGGCGATGCCCTCTCCATCAGCGGCGAACAGCTGCGCTCCCCGTCGATCTATGTGAACGGTAGTCCCGTGCTCCGCTGCGCCTGGAAGGAACCGGACTTCGATTCCCCCGCCATGCTGATTCCCCAGGAAGCCGCCAAAGATGCGCTGGAGCCTTCTCAGTCGGAAACCGGCGGGGACAGCGTATCCGATGCCATCGAAAAGGCGTTTTCCGAAGTCACGGAAAAATTCAGTTCCGAATTCCGCCGCCTGGAGAAACGCCTGGCGAGAATGGATGAGGCTCAGGAGCTTGAAGACTTAAGCGCTTTCCGCAATGTGCACGCGGAATTCGGCGACTTCAGCGTAGCCCAGGGTGAATACCTGCACGCGGTGCTCCAGGAACAGTACCCCCAGATACAGGCGGCGATCCTCAGCCAGCTGAGCAATCCCCTGGCGGCGGATTATATATCACGCCTGGAAGGCGCTCTGCGCTTAAACGTAATGCGTCGGATCTCGGATATGGGAAGTTGCCAGGAATGGGTCATGATGATGCTGGCCGATTTCCTGAGGCAAAGAATTCAGGAAACCGACAGCCTGGATTTCGGCGGCGGCATAGAGAAAACCGTGGAAATCCTCAATTACGTGCCGGCGGCCGTGGAGAAAGATGTCATCCTGGCATGGGAGAAACTGGATCCGGAATACTGCGAAGAGTTAAAAAACCGCATGTTCGTGTTCGAAGATCTGACGCTGCTTGACGAGCGGACCATGCAGAAGCTTCTCGAACAATGCCCCCTGGATGATTTCGCCCTGGCGATTAAACAAATCGACGAAACCGTAACCAGGCATATTAAAAGCTGCATCGGCGAGGCGGATTACGGATCGCTGATCGGACGTTCGGCGGAACTTGGACCCGTTCGGCAGCGGGATGTAGACGCCGCCAGGCTGCGAATCATCGAAGTATTGAAAGAAATGGATCAGTCAGGCGAAGTTGTTGTGGCCCGGCCGGGAGAGATGGTCGAGTAAGGGAGGGCGACGAATGCCCC
>CAWZYW010000101.1:0-7562 GCA_963966255.1 uncultured Salinispira sp.
TACTGGCACACGTTGCGAGCAAGGAAGGGGAGATCGCCGTTGAGCATATGGCTGGCCATGGCGGCCATGAAAAGCGGATCGATCCGTTCGAAATTCCCGGAGCGGTGTACACCGAGCCCGGGGTAGGTTCATTCGGTCCCACCGAGGAAAAGGCGAAAGAGCTGGGCTTGAATTACGGGTCATACACCTTTCCATACAACGGCATCGGCAAAGCGAATGCCATCGAGAAGGCCAATGGCCTGGTGAAGATCATCTTCGATAAGGATACCCATGAGATTCTCGGGGGTCACGTGGTCGGCTACAGCGCCACCGAGCTGGTCCATGAGATTCTGCTTGCCAAACGGACCGAACTTCTTCCGGAAGACATCGCCACCATGATTCACGCGCATCCGACCATCAGCGAGGGTATCATGGAGTCCGCCCGGGGTGTCGAGGGCTGGGCAATCCATATTTAGCGCGGAGGGGCTGGGGGCTTCTGCGAAACCCAAGGAACCACCGGGGCACAGGATCCCGGTGGTTTTTTTATCTTCCTGGATTTAATCCAGGGACGCATGCCTGCTTTCCGTGGACAACCGGAGGCTTCGTTCCTATACTTGGGGTATGGTGGAAAAGACCATTACCCTGACCAATCCTAAAGGAATCCACGCCAGGCCTTCCGCCATGATACTCCAGACCGCCAAGAACTATGATTCGGATATCCACCTTATCAAGGACGGCGAAATCGCCAGCGCCGGAGATATTATGTCAATTATCGCCCTCGGCGCCATGCACGGCGATTGTATCACCATCACCTGCGAAGGCCAGGATGAAGAAGAAGCTATGGAGCATATGCTCGAAATATTCGCCCGGCGCTTCGATGACCATGACTGAACCCTCCGGATGAAATTCAGGAGACTTGCTGTGTATAAATGCCTGACAGCCTTTGTTTTCCTTCTATGTATCTCAATTTCCGCATTAAGTGCCCAGGGCGCACCGAATGAAATAACCAGCTATATGGCGGTTTCCGATGATTTTAACCCCGACCTTGATTTCGTTCAGGTATTGAAGGTCGATGCGCGTTTCGCACCGAACGGCACCTGGACCCTGACGGTGCGCCTGGAACACAATGATGAAGTGCTCCCCGACGGCAGCGAGCATTATGCCGACCGCTGGGAAGTGGTTGACCCCCGAACCGAAGAAATCCTGGCGGTCAGGGTGCTGCTTCATTCCCACATAAACGAGATGCCATTTTCCCGGAGCCTTTCCGGCATAGTAATTCCGGAGGGACTCGATCGGGTCATTGTCCGTGCGGCGTGTACCCATCACGGTTTCGAGGGCAGGCAGGTGGTGGTTCCCCT
Source organism: uncultured Salinispira sp. (assembly GCA_963966255.1). Lineage (GTDB taxonomy): Bacteria > Spirochaetota > Spirochaetia > DSM-27196 > Salinispiraceae > Salinispira. Next base: position 1,338 of record CAWZYW010000101.1, read on the forward strand.
TATACGCAGATAGAGGCCGGCGGAGATTCAGTGGGGATCGCGGCACTTCACATTTTTTCTTGCCGCATTCGGCGAAAACCGATATGTTACAGAATATCACATTATGAAATAGGGGCGCTCATGAGCACCGCAGCAACGGTTCCGGTACTGGATATTCATACGAGACTTTTCGAACAGGGAAGCCGTACCTATTACAACGCCACCAGGTTTTTCCCGGAAGAGGTCCGGCGGAAAGTGACCCTCCTGTACGCATTCGTCCGGAAAGCCGACAGTCTGGTTGATGATGTCCCCCAGGATCGAGAGGGTTTCGAACGTTTCTGCAAGGACTTTGATACCCTGCGCCACGCGGCGGCGGTCGATCTTTCGGTGCTGGAAAGCGATGATGTCGATCCGGTGATCGCCGGATTTGTGTATCTGGAAAAAACCTGCCCCTTTGATCCCGCCTGGGCCGATGCATTTTTGTACAGCATGAGGCTCGACCTGGATAAGTCAGAATACAACAGCCTGGATGAGACTCTTGAGTACATCTACGGTTCCGCCGAGGTGATAGGTCTTTTCATGGCACGGTTGATGGAACTCCCACCGGAAGCTCTGGAAGGTGCGAAAATGCTCGGGCGGGCCATGCAGTACATTAATTTTCTCCGCGACGCTGATGAGGATAATGGTCTGGGCCGGCGCTACATACCTTTGGGCGATTCGGGGCTTGCGGGCCTGGATCAGGCCAGCGCTTCAAAGCAGCCTACGGTATTCGAGGATTTCTATCGCAAGGAACTCAACCGGTTCAGGGGCTTGCAGGCAGAGGCGGATAAGGCTTTCAGATTTATTCCCCGGAAATACCGTATTCCCATCCGAACCGCATCAGACATGTATTTATGGACCGCAGAGCAGATTTATCGCGATCCATGGGTCATTTATCAGCGGCAGGTGAAGCCCCATAAGCTGCGCATTATTCTCCGGGGGCTGGCGAATACCTTTCGCGGTGGTATGCCAAGGAAAATGCGTTACTAATCCGGGGGGACCCGACGCAGGATCATGGGATCAGAATGAGCGATAACAACAGTAATCCATCAACCACATCATCAAATAGAACACTGGTTATCGGCGCGGGTTTCGGCGGCCTCGGCGCGGCATTATATTTGGCTGACAAGGGCCGGGATGTATGCGTCGTTGATAAGCGGTCCGGCCCGGGAGGAAAGGCGTATTCGTTCGTCCTCGGTGACTATCGTTTTGATGCGGGGCCGAGCTTGTTCACCCTGCGCAATTATTTTGAAGAGCTTTTTTCGATGACCGGAGCGGTTTTTTCCGACTATGTCGAAACGGTTCCCCTCGATCCCATCACCCATTATTTTTTTGCTGACGGAAGCCGGATCAACAGTCGGCCCGCCGAGGGTTTTTTGGATGAGGTCGATAAGATCGCCCCTGAGGACCGGAAGGGGATGAAGCGCTATCTTTACTATTCAAAACACATCCTCGACATCAGCGAAGATCTGTTTTTGAAGAATCCCTTGAGCCACTGGAAGGAAGGGGGGCCTAAGAAGGCCGTCGCAAATCTGATGAAGCTTGGCGGGATTGATGTGTTCCGTACCATGCATCGTGCAAACTCGCGATTCGTGAAGGATCCCAGGCTGGTGCAGCTCCTGGACCGCTTCGCTACCTATAACGGATCGAATCCCTATCTCGCCCCCGCGGCTCTCAACTGCATCGCATGGGTTGAGCACGGCCAACCGGTCTATGCCCTGCGCAATGGCATCGCATCAATTCCCGAAGCCCTGGAAAAGCGCTGCAGGGAACTGGGCGTCCGTTTCGAATACGACCGGGAAGTTCAACTGGTCGCACCGGAATCCCGGAGAACCGGCAGCGCTGCGGCCGACGGACATTTGGTCCGATACGCCGACGGCAGCTTTGAGCGCTATCGTTCCATCGTCAGCGATGTGGATATTCTCAGATGGTATGAGGATCTGGTGGGAGAGCCGGAAAGGCCCGCGGCGCAAAAATACCGCCGTCAACCGTCGAGCAGCTCGGCCGTAGTGTTTTTCTGGGGAATCCGGGAAGGCTTTGATGAGCTGGGACTCCACAATATATTCTTTTCATCCGACTATCGGAGGGAATTCGATGATATCCACAAGGGTCATCGCTTGCCGGAGTATCCCACGGTGTACGTCAACATCGGTTCGAAGTTCACTCCGGAAGATGCGCCTTCAGGCGGTGAAAACTGGTTCGTGATGGTGAACGCCCCGCATCATGAGGCCGGTCGCGATTGGGCGACCGAGAGCTCCGAGCTGCGAAACCGGGTTATCAGGCGGCTCTCGAAAGAGCTCGGGAGAGACATCGGCGACCTGATCGATGAGGAGCGGATACTGACTCCTGATATCATAGAAGATGAGACCGGAAGCTATCGGGGGAGTCTCTACGGAATAAGTTCGAATACCATGACCGCCGCCTTCGGCAGGCACAAAAACCGGTCCCCGTATTACCCGGGAATCTACCACTGTGGCGGCAGCGTTCACCCTGGGGGCGGCATGCCGCTGGCCCTCAGTTCGGGAATGATAGCGGCGCGTTTGTTACTGGAAGATGATAACCGCTGAAATCCGCGGAAAAAACTTGATACGGAATACTTAGGAGCCAAGCATGAATCGCAATTTCCTGAGCCCTGTGCCGGCCATAGCCCTCGGGGTGCTCTTGATCATGTATATTGTGGGGGTTTTCGGTCATATAATCCCTATATTCTATCCCCTTATGCTGACATTGACGCCGTGGATTCTTCTTTCCTTCGCATTGGTTACCATCGCCGCGGTTATGTTTTCCCCCCGACGGAGCTCCATTGAGAAAATCCGCATCTCGATCTGGCTCGCGGTGACCTGGGCGGCAACCTTCGGCCTGGAGGTTCTGGGGGTGAAGACCGGCCTGGTATTCGGCGCATATAGCTATGGAGCGACCCTGGGTCCCCAGCTATTCGAAGTGCCGGTGATCATCGGACTGAACTGGAGCATTATCGTTTTTGGTATCGCCGAGACATTGCGGATGAAGCGCTTCAGCCTGCTGGCGGCCCTCATTGGCGTACCCGTCGGCGCGGTACTTTTTGATATCGCCCTGGAACCGGTGGCCATGTCCGTTCTTGATTACTGGACCTGGACCGGCGGTCCGGTTCCCCTGCAGAATTATATTGCCTGGGCGCTGATCAGTTTTACCTTCGCCGTGCTGTATTTCTGGATGCTGCCGATTCCCCTGCCGGATCGCGATTTCTCAAAACCGGAGCCCGATAATTCGGGCAAACGACCTGCACTTCAGATGCTGTATTACCGGAGCGATAAGTATTTCCCCGGGTTGTACGTGTTTATTCAGTTTCTGTTTATTTTCGCTTTGAACCGTTTGCTGCCGTACATCGGCTGAACCCGGCGATCCGGCCCCCCGATCCGGGCATATCTCAGATCTGTTCGACGGGGGCCAGATTGCGATTATAGATAATGATCAGGCTCGCGAGAAGAACGAAAAACAGCGTAACTGCCCCGATTTGAATCAGATAGGCTTCGGTGCCCTGGTTCACGAAGTCCAGGAAGAAGTAGCGGAAATTACCGCTTATGTATCCCTCGATGCTCGCGAATACCGCGTAGCCGATAGGGTAGACCAACCAATATCCCAGGTGTTTCCAACGATAACTCCCCCGGCGTTGAGAGAGCAGCCAATCCAGGAGAAACAGGAGCGGGGTGATGCCATGGTTGATATTCAACACGAGAAGATCATACCCGCGGGCATTCATTCCGCCGGCCAGCAGCAGATTGTACACGATGGCTGTAACGAGAATATACAAAAGCACGCCGCCCTGAACCGCCGGATGAAAGACCCTGACGGAACCGGCTTTTCTCCGGTACTTCCCGATGGTCTCGGCTGATAGGAAGGCGCAGACCATCAGATTGCTCTGGACCGTGAAGTAAAAGAAAATACTCAACGAACCCATGCCGGGCAGCGAAATAATAATGCGGCTGATCGTGCCCACCAGGGCCACTAAAAGTGCGATGACGCGCAGCGCTGGCGCGATCCGTTGAAAAATCAATGAACGCTCCTGATTCCGGGGACCGGCCCGGGGATTATCATCCGATGTTGTTGTGCCTCTCCGGCGCGGATGTGTTACATTTATAGTATGGAAACTCGTTCTCGGACTCACAATACCATGATCGCCCTGCTGGCGACTATCGCCATTTTTATGATCATGGGTTTTCTCAAGCTCACCGGCACGGTGCTCATCCCCTTCGTAGTTGCCTTCCTTCTTTCATTCGTGCTGAATCCGGCGGTGGAAGCTCTGGTGAAAATCAGGATTCCCCGACTGATCTCTATCATAATCGTGATCCTGGTCCTTCTGGGGCTGAGTTTTCTCATCGGTCTCATCCTGTACGAAAGCGTGCAGAGCATCCTCAGGAATTTCCCCAAGTATCAGCAGCGCTATCTGGACCTCATCGACTTTGTTTCGGTCACTTTCAATCTGCCCGCAGATTATTTTCAGACCCTCGAACTCAGCGGTAACCTGTTGAGCCTCATCGGACAGGTCTCTTCAAACCTCGTCGGTTTTCTGGGCAACGTGATGCTGGTTCTGATTTTCATGCTGTTCCTGTTCCTGGAAAAGCCCTTTATCCGGCGCAAGCTGGTCGACGCCATACGCCATGATGAGACCGAACGGGTCGCCAGGATTTTCGCCGATATCACGAAACAGGTCGGCCGATATCTCATGGTGAAGTTTTTTGTGAGCAGCCTCACCGCGGTGGTCGTCGGAATCGGTTTTACCCTAATCGGAGTCGATTTCGCATTTATCTGGGCGGTGCTGACGTTCCTGTTCAATTTCATTCCCACCATCGGGTCGATCACCATTTCGGGAATTACCGCGGTCTTCGCGGTGGTACAGTTTTTTCCCGATTACCAGCCGATTATCCTGGCTCTCCTGGCCATGGTGGTGCCCCAGCTGATCATCGGCAATATTCTTGACCCGAAAATGCTCGGCAACAGCCTGAATCTGTCGCCGGTGATCATCCTGGTGGCAATGCTGATTTGGGGATATCTGTGGGGAGTCGCCGGGCTGTTCCTGGCGGTCCCCCTCACGGTGGGGTTGAAAATCATCTTCGAGCATTTCCCAAACCTGAGATATATCGGTATACTCATGGGCACCGGGACTATAAGCGAGGTCCAGGAATTATCCGCTGACAGCTCCTTCCGGGAGCGCACCGAAAGCGAGTCAGCCGGCGATGTGGAGAACGATGGTACCGATAACGCGGTCCGCGATAATGCGGAACAAAGCTAACGACGCGGTACACTGATCCCGGATTAATTTCGATACAACGCGTTTTGCACGCACAGGAGCACATCATGGAAAAAAAACGCCTGCTCACCGGCGACCGGCCCACTGGAAAGCTGCACCTGGGCCATTATGTAGGTTCGATCCAGAACCGGGTCAAGCTGCAGGATCAGTACGATTCGTATATTTTCGTTGCAGACCTTCATATGCTTACCACCAAGCCCAGCAAGGAAGACATTGATAAAATCAGCGATAATGCCCGTGACATCGTCCTGGATTACCTTGCCTGCGGGATCGATCCGGAAAAAGTCACCATTTACATGCAGTCCGCAATTCATGAAATCTACGAGCTCAATCTGCTGTTCGAGATGCTGGTCAGCGTTCCCCGTCTCGAACGTCTCCCCAGTCTGAAGGACATGGCCAGGGACGCGCACCTGAACGAAATGCCCTTCGGCCTGCTGGGCTATCCGGTGCTTCAGAGCGCCGACATCCTGCTGCCCAGGGCCCACGTGGTGCCAGTCGGCAAGGACAACGAAGCCCATGTGGAACTGACCCGGGAAATCGCCCGGCGCTTCAACCACCACTACGGAGAGGTATTCCCGGTCCCCGAACCGATCATCGGTACCGCAACCCTCATCGGCACCGACGGCCAGGCAAAAATGTCCAAGAGCCTGAACAACGCCATCCTGCTCTCCGACGACGCCAAAACCGTGGAAAAACGGGTTAAGGGCATGTTCACCGATCCCAACCGGATACGGGCCGACATCCCCGGAAAGGTTGAAGGTAACCCGGTTTTTATCTACCACGACATTTTCAATCCGGACACCGCCCAGGTGGATGATCTAAAAGATCGCTACCGCAAGGGCACCGTGGGCGATGTGGAAGTCAAAGACAAGCTCGCCGCTGCCCTGAATGCCTTCATGGAGCCCATGCGCGAACGGCGG
>CAWZYW010000102.1:0-7549 GCA_963966255.1 uncultured Salinispira sp.
GACTCAGGGGGCATGAAGCGGCGACTGGAGCTAATCCGTTCGTTGCTTACCGAACCTAGGGTGCTCTTTTTGGACGAACCTACGCAGGGACTTGACCCGGTGGGCCGGGAGCAAATCTGGAACTACATCCGCAAGGTGAAGGAGGACCGGGAACTGACGGTGGTGCTCACCACCCATTACCTGGAGGAAGCCTACAAACTGGCAGATGCCATTGGAATTATTGACCATGGGAAACTGGTCGCCGAAGGCAGCCCCCAACAGCTTATTGCAAGCCTTGAACAGGAACTTGTCAGCCTGCGCTGCCCCAACCTGGACCGGGAACAGGCGCAGATACTGGCTGGTACCATGGCCAACCTGCCCTGGGTCCGGGATGCGATCGGGACTGAAAACAAACTTCAGATAGAAGTGGACTCCGGGTCCCGGCGGCTGGCGGAACTCATCACCATGACCCAGGACCAAGGGGTACAAGTGGAGGATGTGCAGGTTTCCACCCCGGACTTGTCTTCGGTGTTCCTGAAATACACCGGCACACAATTAAAGGAGGCATCCTGATATGAACAGCCTAACTATGAAAACACCGGGACTGTTCCGGGCCAGCGGTATTCTCTGGCAAAAACACATGCTGAAGTTCTTCCAGAACGGTGAAGAACTTTTCGGCACCATGATCCAGCCCATCCTCTGGGTGGGGCTCTTCGGCCTTGGCATGGGCGGTCTGGCTGAAGCCGGGGGCATGGCCGGTCAGGGCAGCTACGTCGGCTTCATGCTCCCGGGGATTATGGCCCTGAGCCTGCTGGGTGGCGCAATAGGCGGCGGCATGGCCTGGCTGGACGAGCGGAGCAAGGGCATAGCCAAGGCATACATGGCAGCTCCCATACCCCGGGCCAGCATTGTAGCGGGTAACCTGGCCAGCACCATCAGCAAAGGAGTTCTGCAGGGGCTTGTCATCCTGCTGGTGGGCACCCTGCTTGGCGCCAGACTATCTCTGGCACCGATGGAAATTGGCCTGGCCTTGGTACTGCTGCTGTTTTTTGCCGTAGGTTTTGGAGGGATCGCTCTGTCCCTGGCCTCAGCCACCGAAGACCTCATGGCCTATCACGCCATGATCATGCTCTTGAACCTACCGGTGCTGTTCCTGAGCAACGCCCTGTACCCCGCAGCTTCAATGCCCGGTTGGATGCAGGTGGCAATCAGGTTCAACCCAACCACCTATCTGGTGGATGGACTGCGGCAGACCATATTGCAAAGTGCAGCCGGAACCCAGAGCATACCCCTGTACCTCTGTCTGGCGGCCACCGCGGGCTTTGCCCTCTTCGGCTTCCTGCTAGCCCGGAGCTCAATCAGCAAACAAACTAAAAGGAAATAACATGAGCGAACAGAAAACCATAGTAATCAGCGGCACCACTACAGGAATTGGCAGAGCAACGGCCCTTCGGCTGGCCAGGGAAAACCACAATATCATTACCGTGAACCGACCCAGCAGCAGGGAAGAAGTCGCCTTCCAGGAGCTTCAGCCCCTTGGGACCGGAGAAAAACACCGCTACCTGGCGGACCTGTCCACAGAAGCCGGAGTTCGGGAAGCAGGATTAGCCATCAGCCGGGAAATCCCCAAGGTTGACGTGCTGATCAACAATGCCGGGGTGTTCAAGACCAAGGAAAGCTTCAGCGCAGACGGCGAGGAAATGACCTTCGCAGTGAACGTAAGGGCAGCCGCCATGCTCACCGGGACCCTGCTCCCTCTCCTGGAACAATCAGGCCGGGGCCGGGTATTGTTCCTAAGTTCCGAGCTGTACAAACGGGCCAAGGTAGCCACCGACAATCCCCTGAGCCCGGGCAAGTTCAACAGCTCCAGGGTCTACGCGCACTCAAAAATGCTCCTGACCCTGTTGGCAGGAGTTCTGGCCGAAGAATACCCGGCCACAGAATTTTTCAGCGTTCACCCCGGGGTCATTGCCACCGATGTGTTCCGGGACTACCCGAAATTCTTCACAAAACTGCTGAATAAAATGCTGCCCGGACCGGATACGGCCGCCGAGTTGCTGGCCACCCTCGCTCTGGAGGATAGCCAGGCCACGAACGGCAGCTATTTCATGGAGTACAAGCCCCGCCCGGTTGCAGAACCCGTGGAAGCTGGAAAAATAAAGGCAAGCCTGCTGGAGTATTTCAGGTCCCTGATGTAAATCAGAACTATCTGGCTGGATCCATCAGCCCCTGGCTCGGGGCTGAAAAATTTGTATAAGAAAGTCTGTTTTTGAGACCTTGCGTTGAATTCCCCTTCTTAAGGGAACAGATTTATTACAAAACAAACTCACTGTAGATAGAATTATAAAAAAATGCACAAAGCTTACACCTGCAGCCGGGCTTTTGAAATAAACTCATAGCCATTGTCGACGCGAATGCTCTCTGGTTTTCCACGTTCGTACCAGGCCCGATTAGGAACATTGACCACATCTTCGGCCTTGATTGACTGGGCAATATGGAGTGCCAAGCATTCTCTGGTGTAGATGTCGATCAGGGTGAGAGGTCGAGGGACCCGCTTTCGCGTTGATTTTTTGCGTAAATGCAGGTTTTCAATGCGATATAGCCGGTACACACGCTTGTGATTCACATGGATGCCTTCCCGCTCAAAGAGGATGTGAATCCGCTGATACCCATAGCGAACGCAGGTTTGTGCATAGTCCTTGATCTTCTGTCGCAGTATGACTTGGGGATCCCGCATCGGGTCGGACCGCAGCCGCAATGCAGCGAGGACCGATGCCGAAAAGCCCGAAGGGCGAGGAACGCACGGACTATCGGTGGCATGATAAATTACTGGTAAATAATTAATTATAAGCCATAGTCTTTAAGGTGCGCATACTCCTATTGTCGGAATGTGGCAACGGTTCATATTCGGGGTCCGGATGAGAAAAACTAATCAACGCCTCGATCCCCCGGATTACCAGGAGTATACACAGGATTATGAATACTCCCGGCTTCCGGCGACAGAGTTTTATCCCCGATTAATAAACGGAAGAAGCAACTCGCTGTTCGTTTCAGGACCTGAATGAATTCTGCACACGCCCCTGTTGTTACCTGCATAACGGAATGGCTGGTGGATTTTTTTACCGTCTATGAAATATCGACCCTGAATAACCAGACGGAGTTCATCTCCCGCCCTGTAAAAGGTCGATGATGGAGAAAACTGAAAGTCGAGTTTCACAATCTCTCCCGGTGCCACAGGTTCCATCGTATCAAAGTCGTGTTCGGGAGACTCAGGCCGGCTCAATTCCGTATTGATTCTGCGAAGGGCGACCCGTAGTGCGGCCTTGCTCACCAGGTCCCGTGGAAAGCCGTAGGTTCCTTCGAATCCGACTTCTTTTCCATTTCTGAATTTCCGTATTCCAGCATACAGATTGGCATCATCGATTCCCGCAAGGCTGACAAAGAGACTCAGCCGTGCGGGTCCGGTTATTTCAGTATCCTGAGTGAAGCGGTATGTGTACTCCACCGCAGCATTCTTCAAGCGGAACGAAGCAGGAATGTCAGCATCAGGACTTTCGTTGGAAACCGGGTACAGAAAACGGGAACTGTTGCTGAGCCCGAGTGATTTCCAGACAATACCCGCAGGCGGCCATTGCTCTTCATAACGGACTTCTTTTATTTGGTCTCCCGATTCCCTTACCTCCAGCCTGACCCGGGGATGGTTCATCATTCCGGTATTCTGTTCTTTCAGGAATTGAGTAAAAAACTTCAGCATCATGGCCGTTGCTTCGGTGCTGTAATACTCGGTCCATTCTCCGTTCCGGTGAGTATACAGCCACTTTTGGGATGATCCGCTTTGTTCATATACCCGCTGACTTCCGCGGCTGTGAAACATCTGGCAGGAAAAACTGACACAATTGAGCATCGGAACGGTAATTCTGCTGAAATCAGCAGCATACGACTTCCAGAAGTCATCGCGAAGTGGATGCTGTGCCGATATCACACCCAGATCCTCACCGAAACCGAATTGCTGCAGGCGTTTGAAGAGAAATGGCGTAAACCCGTACTCTCTCACTCCACCAGGATAAAACCAGTCCTTATAGAGGTCGGAAACACCCTCCCATGGACACATTGCCTTGAGATGGGGCGGATTCATAGCAGCAACCTTATACTGGTTGATCGCAAGGTACGAGACGCCAAGCATTCCCACGTTTCCGTTGGACCAATCCTGAACTCCCGCCCATTCAACAGCGTCATAGAGGTCCTGGATTTCTCTGTCATCGAAAAATCCCTGAGGAGTATCGTCCCCGGGAGTCAGGCCGAATCCACGCTTATCAATATTTATAACAGCGAATCCATTAACCACCCAGAAATCCGGGTCGGGAGCCTCAAAGCTTGTCTCATCGGAAAACGCCAGTTTGCCAGGCTGGCGGGCAAAGCGGTACTGAATATGCATGTATCCGTTCCTGCAAACCACATCTTTTCGCGCCGGATGCAGTGCCACCAGCGGAGAAAATTTTCCGCCGGTATTTGGCATATAGATATTTGCGCTGAGATATTTCCCGTCTCTCATGGGAATATGGAAATCCCTGAGTATACGCATATTTGCACTGGCCTCTTTGACCAGATAATTCTTAGGTTTGATGAGATTACTGATTTTCCCGGCAACCTGCCTGAGTGAGTTTTTCTTCACCACAGCTTTCATATATGAACCTCCCGATTCCTGAAAAGCCGGACTACCCGTGTTTCCGTTTATACCCGTTGAATTTAATTGCACCTATGACCGGCAGCAGGAGATTCAGTCCAAGACCGATAAGTATATGGATATTCACAAACGGTGAGGCAAGTATTCCAGCAGTGTACAGATACCAGACCACAGCAGATCCCGCAGGTATGTTCAGAACCAGACTGACGATGAGTCCGGGGTTGTACCGCTTGCGCGCCTTTATTGCCATGGCTATATGCGAGACTCCGGCGAATATCGTGAAATACGGCACCCAGAGTCCGAGATTCAGGTTTGCTAACGAAAGGAACCCGAAGAGCGGCAATAACACCCAGATCAGGAGTATATTAACCCAGAAGCTGAAGTTTTCATCGAGGGGCTCGTCATCATGTGGCATTCTGAAAATATCCCTGTTGAAGAACCGGAGAAACCCGCCGGGGAAAATGTATTCTTCAGCTTCATGCAATAGATACAATGGCGTCTGCAGGAGAATCAGGAACACCGGCAGGTTCACCGGCCTGACGAAAACAAGCAGGAATATGGTGAGATAGAAAGCAAGCACCAGGCCCGCCATTGGCCAATTCGCTTTAAGCCATTTAAGATAATCTGATAATTTCAAAATAACTCCTTCCCGGATCCATTCTGAATCGCGGTGATAGACGGTATAAATGTCGCGTCGATAATAGTCATAAGACGGTGCTCGGCGGCAGACACATCGGGTGCCTGTTGCTGCGCGGTAATTGCAATAGCATATCCGAACACCAGACTGACGAGTGTTTCAGCCAGAAGCTCCGGGTCGTTTGCCTTCAGGTGATCGGCGCTTCCGATTGAAGCAAAGTACCGATGCAGACCGGATATTCCTTCCATGGGACCATCCCGCAGCAAATCGCGAAGTTCGGGATTAGAGATTGATTCAAACAGCATCATGCGGATAGTTCTGTTTTCCCGCATGAAATACCTGAATAAGCGCCCCGCAAAGAGTGGGATATCCCTTTTAGGATCACCGGAAATATCTGAAGAAAAATCACCCATTCCGGCTGATTTTCTTATTTCCTCCATTACTGCTCTGAAAAGAGGCTCCTTGCCCTTGAAGTGCCGGAATAAGGTTATTTCTGCAACCCCGGCCTTCCCGGCGATTGCCGCAGTGGTAGTGCCGGCATACCCCCGTTCTTCAAAAAGTAAGGTTGCTGAATTGAGTATTTTCTCACGAGTAGTAATAAGCACCTCCATAATTTGTTAGTAAGCATTTACTAACATAGCTGATCAATGTAAACTAATCAACATCCACATATGGCAATCAGATAAAAATCAACGGTAAATCTCCCATGGTGCCCCGAAAACAGCTGATTTTAGGTACACTTCACTCAGTTTTAGGATCATCCGCCACCAGCGCCCCAATGAACGCAGAGATCGAGTCTATCATCATTTGCCGGTATTGCTCAGCGGCGATGGGAATCCCCGCCTGCGACAATGCGTCCCTCTGCTTCCCGGTAGGATTTATCGCAGGATATGCTCCGACAACAAGAGCAGATCGCAGCATAAGCATCCGATAGGCCGAAGGCCGGCTGAGTCCCGGGATGACCTTGCATATCGCCTCGGCCTCCTCCCGATAGAGTCCGGAAATCCTGATCTTAAATTCCATCAACGCTTCCACTGAGGAGCCTGCTTCGAGCTTCGTCGAAAGCACCGAAAGCAGATCGTTCATACGGCTATTCGCGAGAAAAGAATCGATCCAGATTTTCGAGAAACCCTCTGCGGGAAGAGCCGCGGAACCAAGATCCTCCGGAAGTGCCCGGACCCAGGCAACGAGGTCCTCTTTAAGGATGGACAGAAATACTTCCTCCCTGGTGGTGAAATATCGATAGAGGTTCGAACGGGTGAACGCTGCCTCCTCGGCAATCATTCCCATGGTGATATCGTCAATACTCTGAGACTTGAGGAGTCTGACGGCGGCGGAGAGAATCTGCCGGATACGCCGTTCTTTCTGATCGGGAGTACGCGCCCGTACCCAGGTTTCCTTCATGCGGCCAGTATAGCGCAATTATTTATCATATAAAAGACTTAGTGTCTCTTGACTTGAGTGTCACTGCACCCTATTTTAGAGACAGATCGTCACTTAACAATGAACTTCGAATCAGTATTGATTGCCAGGCAACAAGGAGGCTTGTATGGATAACGGGAAATCACGATATGAAGCGGCGCTTACGGGAGCGGTGGTAGCGGACTCTGCGGCCATGGGTCTGCACTGGATATATGACATCGAGAGAATAGCCCAGGTCGGCGGGGAATCGCCGGAGTTCCTCGATCCGGATGCAACGCACTATGAAGGCGTCGTCGGCGTGTTCGCTCACGGGGGTCGACCCGTCGGCTCTCTCACCCGCTACGGCGCAACCGTTCAGCTTGCGGCGGAGCATCTGGCGGGGAGAAACGGCCGATACAACCCTCCCATCGCTGCAGCGAGCTTCCTGTCGGCCTTCGGTTACGGAGGTTCATTCATCGGCTACGTCGATCATCCGGCCGCAGGCGCCCTGGATCGCATCCGCCAGCGCGACGGGGAAATCGAAGCCTCATTCAGGAGCCTGACTGACAGAATTCCTTTTCACAGCATTATCGCCCTCGGGCCGCATATTCAGTCCATCGCGTCGGACCGCGAGGTAGGCGACGCCGAAGCCAGAATCGCAGAAGTCTTAAAGGGATACCCGGATATCGACCTGGATTCAGAACAGATGGCCCTGATCGTCGGCAAAATCGACGATCTCCATCTCCGCTACTGGGAACCCACCGGAGTTTCGGATCTTCAGCTCCCGGTACTCGCATCGGTGATCCCCGTCGCCCGGGCCGCGACCCGCCTGGGATTCAGCGATGATG
>CAWZYW010000103.1:0-7455 GCA_963966255.1 uncultured Salinispira sp.
ACTGACGAACACGAGGGCAAACAGCACGACATAGATTAGAAATGAAGCATTCCAGCGGGGACGAAAATCCTTTGCCGAAAGCACGATTGCGCTGGTAAGAAGACAGAGAAACAGAAGCCCTACTGCCAGGTCCTCGTGGGGGATCCGGGGAATGCTGAACTGTCGATTCAGTTCCATCTCTCCTTCCAGGAGGGCCAGAGCCTGGCGCATAAATCCATTCATGGGCTCGTTGCTCACGGCCTGCCTGATCAGCACGAGACTCCTGGCCTGGTTTCCGGCGTCGTACTCAGCCTGGGCCAGGTGGAAAAGCAGCTCGTTATCCCATGAGAGGTCCGCGGCAAGAGTCCGGCCTTCTTCGAGAGCCTGCTCTTCAAGGGGGGCAGTTAAATCCAGGAATGCCTCTCGTCCCTCGCTTAGGCTCGTATCGCTGATGAGGTTCGACGAAATGAATGCGATCGCTGCCAGGGAGATAGCGAAGTACGCCAGCAGCCCCATGCGATTCCGCCGATCGAGGCGACGGGTCAAAGTAAAATACAGCAGCAGATACAGGGGCACGGTGGCGAATAATGCAATGCCCAGAAGCGATGCGCTGAGGTTGAGGGGAAGGTATGCCGATAAACCGCTACCCGAGGGATAGAATAGCTCGGAAAACACCGGATCCTTTTCGCCGGTTTCCACCTTTCCCTCCACATTGATGGTAAATGTCCTTGAGGATTCGACTACCGCCTCTCCTCGTAAGGGATTGAACCAGGAGAATTCCGGTACGATGATCTGCATGCTGCCGGGGCTGTCCGGTCGGATCCGGTAGCTTCGACTCTGACTTCCGGCGTAGCCGTTCTCGGTGGGTCGGTAATCGGCTACCTGGTCCCGTCCCTCGATGGTGGCGTTCACCACATCGATGTCGGGTAATTGCAGTACGCCGAGGCTGCCTTCCCCACGGATACTCAGGACAAATACCAGCTCGTCACCTTCGGTGATCCGCCGCGGGGGATCAGAGGTTATCAATTCGAAAATACCCACCGCGCCGCTTTCGATGCTGGCGGTATCGGAAATGGCTTCGACTGATATGTTCTCGCCCCGAACCCTCCGTTCGTAATTGTTGAAACTTACGCTGGCCGGCGGGATGGGTAGCCTTCCGCTCCTCAGCGGCGTGTACAGAAACGTGGCGAGGGGTATGCGGTTGAACGATTCACCGGCGTATTCATATTCGGTAAGCTCGCCGAGGCCGGTCACCTCTTCGAGAATCGCGTCCCGGGGAGTCTCGATGCTGAGGGTTTCGGGAAATACGATTTCTTTAACCCGGTGCATATCCAGCGAGAGATATACGGTCTGGCCTTCGAAGATCGGCTCACTCGGAAAATTCCACTCCAGCTCGGGCGGAATCCGCTGACCGTCGGCTGTGATTGGAATCAGGATTTCTCCGGTTTCTATTTCAACTTCAGGCCATGTGAGGACAAAGCCGTCATAAGAGGCGTATCCGGCTACATCGGCGATAAAATTGAACTGAGCCAGGAAACGATCCTCGGGGATTTCGTATTCGCTGCTGGTATACACGTAACTGGGACCGGCGAACCAGCGCCGCATCCGATCGTTATCGGGCGTTGCCCGGGCTCTCAGACCCGACTGGTATTCTCTCGGAATCTCCACGAATACGTCGAAGCGTTCTCCTTCGACGATGGGCTCGTCCTGGAGAAACACACGGATGTCATCCGGGGTTTGGGCGAATCCGGATACGGCTATCGCCAGCAGGGACAGCGCGGCAAGCAAAGCCCGTCGACCGGCGGCTTTCCCCATTCCCGAGCCTACCAGTCGTTCGCTGCCGGCGGCTCGGCTTGTTGGTTTTCCTGAACCCATAGCTGCTCTTCCTTCCTTCGGATGTACTCGAACATACGTATGCTGTCTGCCGAGAGTTCGTTTTCTCCGGCTTCCCCGCTTTGACCCCGAAGCTGGCTGGCCCCCGTCCGGGCCCCCTGGAGTTTCAGGAGAGTGAGTTCGAGATTCAGTTTGGATCCGACGTCATTAGGATCGTAAACCAGGGCGGTTTTGAAACTTTCGAATGCCTGTTCGTATTTGCCCTGCTCATAAAGCAGGATCCCCCGATTGAAATACACGGCGAACAGAAGGTCAAGATCGTCGGTGTCCAGGGCCTGGTCCCAGAGCTCGAATGCCGCGTCAAATTCACCCAGGGAATGATATACATTGGCCAGATTGTAGCGTATCCAGGGAGTGTACTCCTCCCGCTCGAGAGCTTCGAGATATCGTACGGTGGATTCCTGATAGTCGCCCCTTCCATAGGCGTAATTACCCGCCAGGACCGGCATGTGGGGATTCTGGAGATTACAGCCGTCGAAGACGATGACGGCTATGAGGACAAGAAATGGTGCGAAGCTCTGTATAAGGCGAAATGGCGGCATTTTCAAAACAGCCCCCTGAATTTCATTTTCCTGATTATGATGTAGCCGACATAGGTCAACAGGGCAAGCCCCAGAAACAGACGGTAGCGGGAAATGCTCACCAGCCTGAATCCGTCCCGCCCCCGCTGCCCTACCAGATCGCGGATGGTTGAATCCAGCGAACCGAGACCCATGGCTGCTTCGAAGTATCGGCCCCGGCTGATCCGGGAGACTTCCTGCAGGGCCAGGGAATCAAGGCGGGTCAATACCGGATTGCCATCGCTGTCCCGAAGCACCCTGCCTTCGCCGATCGGAATGGTGGTTCCGTCCTCGTCCCCGAGGCCGTAGGTGTACACGGGAATCCCCTGTCGGCCGGCCTGCAGCACCGGCTCGGTCACCGATCCATCGAGTCCCTCCCCGTCGCTGAAGAGGATAATAATACGGTTGCGATTGGAACCCGTCGGCATGGCGTCCAGGGCACTGCGCAGGGCCTGTTCGAGATTGGTGCCGGGAGATGATATCACCTCGGTCCCCAGATAGTTGAGGGCATTTTCCAGGGCATACACGTCCTCGGTGGCGGGCAACATTACGGTAGCCTGTCCCTTGAATGCCACCAGGCCGAAACGTGCTCCGGGGAAATTCTCGCTGAGTCCCCTGATCACCTCCCGAGCCCGGCCGAGACGGCTCGGTGCGATATCCTCGGCCAGCATCGAATAGGAAACATCGACGACGTACATGATATCCAGGCCGATCCGGTCTTCCTCGATGGGCTCTTCGCCCCAGGTAAGTCCGGCCAGGCTGAGCACCAGGAAGAGATAGCTGAGAATCATCAGCAGGGCCGAGAGAAACCACTTGATGAAGAATATGGTCCGCACGTCCTCGTACTCCCAATACCCACCGATCCGCATCAAATCCTGGCGATTGATCCGGTATTCGCGGAACTGCAACAGCATCAGAATGGGGAGCCCGATAAACAGCAGGAGCATCGAGGGATATACGACGGTCATAGCAGCTCCCTCAGCAGCATTTTCCGGAGAACGTAGTCCGCAAAAACGAAAATAAATGCAAGGACTATGAGCATTCGATGAACCGGCTCTTTGTTCACCTCCACCTTCAATCGGGTCTCGACGCGCTCGAGGCTGTCTATTGATAAAAGGACGCCCTCGAGAGAACCGGGGTTGGTAACGGCAAAGTATTCGCCGTTGGTAGTCTCAGCGATGTTCCTGAGCAGATCTTCTTCAAGGGACCCCTGATAGGTAGCCCGGTAGGGCTTGCCGGTATTCGGATCGGTGAATTCCAGCAGTACCTCCCGGTCGCTTCCGATGCCGATCACATACGCCCTGATTCCCGCCTCCTTTGCGATCCGGGCCGCGGCTTCGGGGAGAATTTCCCCCGCATTGCTTTCACCATCGGTGAGCAGCACCATTACTTTTTCCGCCGCGGAGGAATTGCGCAGGTGGAGTGCTCCCAGGGCGATGCCCATGCCGAGAGCCGTGCCCTCCCCGAGTTCCATGACCTGGAGATCCTGAACCGCGGTTTTCAAATGTTCGTAATCCAGTGTCGGGGGCACCCGAAGAGCGGCCTGGCTGCCGAAAATAGCCAGACCGATGGGGTCGTTTTTCCGACGGTCGATGAATCGCAGTATCGTCTCCTGAGCGCTTTCAAGGCGGGAACTCTCGATAAAATCCCTGGCAGCCATGGAGGGGGATATGTCGATGACAAACATGATATCGATTCCCCGGGAGGTGAATATCCTCTCGCGGGTTACCCTGGACGGTCCGGCCAGGGCGATGATCATCAGAACGATGCCGACCCAGGAAAGGGCCAATGAAAACAGATAAGCCAGGGCAGGAAGAGTCACCGGATTGCTGAACCCCTTGCCCTGCCAATTGGTGAACGCGAAGGTGAGTTTGCCTCCGCGGCCCCGCCAGAGGTGGCGGAAATAAAAGAGTGGGATCAGGAGCAGCAGCAGCAACAGCAGCTCGGGATTTTCCAGGGTCCATTGACCGCCGCTCATGCGCCCCTCCTCTGCCGTTGACGGCGGCCTGCGGGCTTCAGCTTTGTTTCGGCGTTTCTGCTCGTTTCGATATGTTCCAGGACCTCCTGAAGCTGGGACAGATGATCCATCCGGGACTTCAGGGTGGACGGCTGGGATGCGAACTTGACCAGGTCTCCGTGATGAAACAGTCGCACGATGAAATTCCGGTCGGCCGGGTTTTCAACTTCTTTTTTCAAGGCGAATTCCAGTTCCCGGGTGGTCGCCGACCTGGCGTCCACACGGATTCTTCCGCTGAGATATTCCCGGACCAGATCCAGAAGAGTGATATAGAAATTCCGGCCGTCCATGGCTCCGGCATTTTCAGTCAGATCCCGGAGGTTTTTCGTAAGCCGCCGATAGGGAAGCCCCTCGCGATAACGGGCGATCAGCAGGGCGAAATACTGGCGCCCCCAGCGGAAAATCACCAGCCAGAGTAGTGGCACGCTCAGTACCAGCAGGCTCCACAGAATGATGATCAGCTGGGTACCCGGCAGAATCAGCTGATCCCTGCTGGGAACCAGATCCTGCTGGTTGGAGTCTAGGATGGAAGACACGAAGATTGATATATCGCTCAGGAGGATCGGTCCGAGATTTATGGCCGGCAGCGTCCTGGTACCCGGGTAATAACTGGTAAAGAGGATGCGGATGTCCTTTTCATCTTCCCGATCAATGATCCGGATATCGTGAATGGTCCCCCAGCTGGGCTGGGGCAGTTCCTGGGGCAGCTGGATCTGATCGAGCAGACTGCTTCGCAGACTCAGCCGGAGTTCCACCCGGTCTCCCACATAGTACACCGACGGGATAAATACGGTCCTTGAAATACTGTAGTCCTGCGCCGCAAGAACCGCCGGAGCCAGGACGAGGATAATCAGAGCGAGAAGAATGCTGCGCAATACGGCCCTTTGAGTCATCGGTGGCGCTTCCTCCGCTGGAAGAACTGGAACAGCTTCATCACCGGGTCCTCGTTGCTGCGAATTTCGATGGGGCTCACTCCCCGCTTGCGGCATTCACGGAACCACTGTTTGCGCTGCAAAGCCCAGTACTCCTGATACTTTTTTCGAAAGCGCCGGTTGGACCCGAGGCCCAGCAGGGACTTGCCGGTTTCGGCATCCTGCATCTTGATAAGTCCGGTGGCTGGAAAATCGACCTCTTCGGGGCTGGTCATCCTCACCGCGAGGACGTCATGGCGCTTTGCCAGTATGCTCAAATCCCGCCAGTATCCGCTGGATTTGAAATCCGACAGGATCACGCATATCCCGCGGCGCTTCAGGGCCTCACCGGTGGTCTTGATCGCCAGTCCCAGGTTGGAGCCTTTGCCCTTGGGCTGATAACGGATCATGTCCTGGATGAGCCGAAGAGCGTGTTTGCGTCCCTTCATGGGGCTGACCCAGTGTTCGATTTCTTCGGTGAAAAATACCGCGCCTACCTGGTCATTATTATTCGCCGCCGCGAACGTGAAAATGGTGAATATCAGATCGGCGGTTTCCCTCAGGCGATGGCTCCCGGCGGCGGAAAAGACTGACGCGGACAGGTCAACCAGGAGGAAAAGAACGATCTCCCGTTCTTCCCGGAAGGTTTTGGTGAATACCGAGTTCATGCGGCTGGTGACGTTCCAGTCGATAAGCCGGGGATCATCCCCTTCGACGTATTCGCGGACCTCGGAAAACTCGATACCGGGACCCTTGAACACCGAACGGTAATTACCGGTCAGCAGGCTTTCGACCAGCTTCGATGATATGAGTTCGAGATTTTTAACCCTGGCAAAAAGCCTGGCGGCATTCATGGTACCGGTACCGCCGAGAGCAGATAGGAGATTACGTCTTCGCTGGTCATGTCTTCGCTTTCGGCCTCATAGCTGAGATTTATCCGATGGCGGAGCACCATTGGTGCCACATATTTCACATCCTCGGGTACCACGAAGCTGCGGCCTTCCATCAGGGCTTTTACTTTTGCAGTGCGGTACAGGTAGATGCTGGCCCGGGGAGACGCGCCGAATTCGATAAACCGCGAAAAACTGTTGAGGCCCCGGTCGTTCTGCCGGCTCGCGGCCACGATATCGACGATATAGGCTTCTATGCGTTCATCCACCGTCACCTTCGCAGCAGTTTCCCGGAGACGCTTGATATCGGACTTCAAGACCTGGCGGTTCAGGCGGACATGCTCGGGAGTACCCATTCGCCTCAGGATTTGCAATTCCTCTTCGGCACTGGGATAGTTCACCGTCAGCTTCAGTATAAATCGGTCGAGCTGGGCTTCGGGAAGCGGATAGGTACCTTCCTGTTCGATGGGGTTCTGGGTAGCGAGCACGAAAAAAGGCTCGGGCAGAGGATAGGTGTTGTCTCCAATGGTGACCTGGTTTTCCTCCATGGCTTCCAGCATGGCCGACTGTACCTTCGCCGGCGCACGGTTGATCTCATCGGCGAGAATGATGTTGGAAAACACCGGACCCTTCCTCGGAACGAATTCACCGGTCTGCTGGCGGTAAATCATGGTTCCCACCAGGTCCGCCGGCAGCAGGTCGGGGGTGAACTGGATGCGCTTGAAACTGGCATCGATGACCTCGGCCATGCTCTTGATGGCCAGGGTTTTCGCCAGTCCCGGGACTCCCTCCAGCAGGACATGGCCGCCGGCCAGAACCCCCATGAACATGCCTTCTATCATGCTGGTCTGGCCGACCACCACATTGGCGATTTCATCCATCGCCTTCCGTATCAAATCCCGGGAACGCATCACCTGAACTTCGATTTCGCTTCGTTCCCTGTCAGTACTTTCCATCTGCTCAACTCCTGTCCGTCAATCCCGCCTGGATATGACCGGCTTATGTCCGATAATCGGCATTCTCCCGCACATACTCATGCCCGAGATCCGATGCGTAGATCCTTACGGTTTTCATGTCTGACGTTTTATCGTTCTTTTTTCCGGTGGCTTTCCCCTGTTTGCTGCCTGTTTTGCCGAGATCGATATCGATGCGCACCATCGCTTCGTTCTGTGGATATCCGGTTATCCGGGGGTTCTGGGAATTCT
>CAWZYW010000104.1:0-7350 GCA_963966255.1 uncultured Salinispira sp.
GCCGTATGCTTCCAGCTTGTCGTCGTCGTTCTCACTCTTCCAGAAGCGCCTTCGGCTACGGCGTATATACCAGTTGTTGAGCTGATCGATGAATTTCACCACGGGATCCACGGCTTTCTGAAGATCATAGCCGTCCAGGTTGGCGGTGACTTCTTCGACGAGGGTTTCCAGTGAAGAGAGAATCCAGCGGTCCAATGGATTGGTGGGATTCGCCGGAGCCGATTCGGGCTGTACCTGGTCGATGTTCGCATAGGTCACGAAAAAGCTGTATGCGTTCCACAGGGGGATGATAACGCTCTTCAGCACTTCCTTTACGCCGTTGTCCGAATACTTGAGATCCTCGGCCTTTACCACCGCCGAGTCCATCAGGAAAAGTCGCAGGGCGTCAGCACCGTAGGTGTTGATAATCTCCACGGGATCCGAGTAGTTCCGCTCGCTCTTTGACATTTTCCGGCCGTCTTCTGCAAGCACCAGTCCATTCACGACGACGTTCTGGAAGGCCGGCTTTTCAAATAACGCCGCAGCCAGTACCGTCAGGGTGTAGAACCATCCCCGAGTCTGGTCCAGGCCCTCGGCGATGAAATCAGCCGGGTAATTGGCCTCAAACGTTTCCTTGTTTTCAAATGGATAGTGGTTCTGGGCATAGGGCATCGCGCCGGATTCGAACCAGCAGTCGAGAACCTCGGGCACCCGCTTGAATTCCCCCTTGCCGCAGGAGCAGGTCCAGCTCACTTCATCCACGAAATGCTTGTGCAGATCGTCAACCATGACCCCGGACTTTTCCTTCAGTTCATCGCGGCTGCCGATACATACGGTCTCGCCGCATTCCTCGCACTTCCAGACGGGGATGGGGTTGCCCCAGAAGCGGTTCCGGCTGATCGCCCATTCCCTGGCGTTTTCCAGCCATTTTCCGAAGCGCCCCTTCTGCAGATGGCCGGGGATCCAATTGATGGTGTCATTGGAGTCGATCATGATCTGCTTGATCTTATCGATATCGACGAACCAGGAACTGATTGCCCGGTAGATCAGTGGGGCTTTGGTGCGGTAGCAGTGGGGATAACTGTGCAGATAATTTTCACGGCGCACCAGTTTGCCGTTTTCTTTCAGGGCGTTGATGATGGGTCGGTCAGCATCTTTCACGAAAAGACCGGCGTACTCCGGAATTTCATCGGTGAAACGGCATTCGGCGTCTATCGGCACCAGCACGGGTAAACCGCTGTGCTTCAGGGTGCGGTAGTCATCCTCGCCGAATCCCGGGGCGATGTGCACGATTCCGGTACCGTCATCGGTGGTGACGAAGTCTCCCAGATGGGTCTTAAACCCGCCGTCCCGGTGCAATTCCTCGAAGTAGGGAAACAGCGGCTCATAGCTCCATCCCGCCAGATCTTTACCCTTCATCCGGCCGATGACCTTGTATGTTGCTTCGTCTTTGTAATAGTGGGGCAGCCGGCTTTCGGCGAGGATAAACTCTTCGCCGTTATCCGATATCCGCACGTAGTCGATGTCTTCCCCCAGGGCCAGGCCCAGGTTGGAGGGTAGGGTCCAGGGAGTGGTGGTCCAGGCCAGGAATGAAAGCTTTCCGGCTTCGATGGCTTTGTCTTTTTTTCCCTGTCCGTCGGCGGTTACCGTGAAACGGATGGTGATCGCCGGGTCATGGACATCTTTATATCCGCCCAGATTCACTTCGAAATTGGACAGCGGGGTAGCCAGTTTCGGGCTGTAGGGAAGTATGTAGGCGCCTTCGTAAATAAGGCCCTTCTCCCAGAGCTGCTTGAACACCCACCAGATGCTTTCCATGTAATCCGGATCCATGGTTTTGTAATCATTTCGAAAATCCACCCAGCGTCCCATGCGGGTCATGGTGGTCTCCCACTCGCCGGTATATCGCAATACGATGCCGCGGCAGGCCTCGTTGAACTCGGCGACGCCGTACTCTTCGATCTGGGATTTTCCCGAGATGCCAAGTTCTTTTTCCATCTCGTATTCGACGGGAAGGCCGTGGCAGTCCCAACCGAAACGACGCTGGACCTTCCTGCCCTTCATGGCCTGGTAGCGGGGAATAATATCCTTGATGGTACCCGGAACAAAATGCCCGAAATGGGGCAGACCGGTGGCAAACGGGGGTCCGTCGAAGAAAATGAATTCCTCGCTGCCAGCACGCTGGTCGATGGATTTCTGAAAAATTTGGTTCGTTTCCCAGAAGGAAAGTATCGACTCTTCCATTTTAGGGAAACTCACCCGGGTATCTACCGCTTTATACAAAACGCACTCCTGCGAAGACAGATATTCGAGGACACATACTAATGACGAACCAGTCCATCGTCAAGCTGGCCCCCTTTCGAAAAGTACCGACTTCTCCGTCAGATGACATCCGCCGACTACGCCCGGAATACCCCGCGGCGGCAATTCAGGAGACAGGGTGAGACGGCTGTGATATATTCTACGGTAATGAGTCAAGCCAAAGAGCGTATCCTGTTTCTCTACCTGTCCACCGGGGGCGGTCATATTTCGGCAGCCCGGGCCCTGGCTCAGGAGATCGAATACCGATATTCCCCCGATGAGGTGGAAATCCACCTCTTCGACGGCATACCCCAGGGAGGATCAGAGGTCCAGCGCACCCTGGTGGAGAAGGGATACCGTTTCTCCACCCTTACCATGCCCTTCCTGTGGAGCATCATCTACCAGATATCCAATATTCCATTCGTAATGAACGCCAACACCAAAAGCATGAGCTTCTTCTCGGTTCCGTTTATCCGCAAATACATCCGCGAGCACCGGATCACCAGGGTGGTGAATCTCCATTTCCTGCTGAGCCGGCCCCTGTTCCGGGCCCTCCGCCAGACCAGGCGGCTGGACATGCCGGTGGTGACGGTGGTTACCGATCCATTCACCAGCCACCCCATGTGGTACTACCGCCAGTTCGCCCCGCTTATCGTATTTTCCGAACGGGCTGCCAAGGACGCGAAGAAATACCTCCGCTGGCTGGGCCTTCCGCCCATGCTTCTGCCCCGTCCCAGGACCATAAACGTTCTGCCTCCTATCCTCGGTTCGAAATTCAACCGCCCGATGGCCCAGGCCGAGCGGAACGAACTTCGGGACTCCTACGGCTTCTCCCGCGAAAAGCGTCTGATCCTCATGGCCGGCGGAGGCGAAGGACTTCCCAAGGGAGAAAAGTGCCTAGAAGCCATTGCGCGGGCGGGGCTTGATGCCCAGATCGCCTTCGTCTGCGGCAGGAATATCAGCCAGTACGAGCGCATCAGTGAAATCGCCGCCCGCTACCCGAGCATATCAATTACGGTCTATGGATTCGTCAGTTTCATGTATGAGCTGATGAACATGGCTGATGTCATCGTCACAAAGGCGGGACCGGCTACAATCTTCGAAGCGCTGATTCTCCAGAAACCGCTGATTCTCACCCAGAGGCTCTACGGGCAGGAGCAGGGCAACGTCGACTTCGTGGTGAACAACAGGCTGGGATGGTTCATCAGCAAGCCCCGGGCAATGATGGAAAAAATCGAAGAGATCCTGGAAAAACCCGAAGTATTCGACCGCACCATCGCGAATATCAAAAAGGCCGGTATCAGCAACGGCACCGAAAAAATCGTCGATTATATCATGGCCATGCCCCGGGTTCCGGAGAAACGGAACAAGCTCATGGACCTCCTCTACTCGCCGCGCCACCGCTGAAAGAAGATACCATAGACGCTTCTCACCGCAGTACATCGAATATTTAGATTTTATTATCGATAATTTTTTATTTATTATTGACAGCCGTTCCCTCCATCCATACAATACGCTCATCAGAGAACATATTTTTTACTGCATATTACCAGAGGAGCATATATGAAGGTACTAATAATCGGCGGCGTTGCCGGAGGCGCCACCACTGCGGCCCGTCTGCGGCGCATCGACGAGAATGCGGAAATCGTAATTCTCGAACGGGGCGGGTATATTTCCTATGCCAACTGCGGGCTTCCCTACTACATCGGAGATGTGATTCAGGACCGTGACCGCTTGTTTGTCCAGACCCCTGAAAGCTTCAAGGAGAACCTGAATATTGATGTACGCATCCACAACGAAGTCATTGGGATAGACGTCAAATCCAGGAGCCTCCGGATCCGGAACCTGGATAGCGGCGAAGAATATAGCGAAACCTATGACAAACTGGTTCTTTCCCCGGGAGCCGAGCCCGTAAAGCCCCCTATTCCCGGAATCAACTCCGAAGGAATCTTCACCCTGCGCTCGGTTCCCGAAACCGATGCCATCAAGACATTCGTGGATGAACAAAAACCCCGCAAGGCGGTAATCGTCGGCGCGGGATTTATCGGCCTGGAAATGGCCGAAAACCTCCACGAGCAGGGTCTGTTCGTCACCATCGTCGAAATGGCCCAGCAAGTGATGAACGTGGTGGACTACGAGATGGCCGCCCAGGTGCACCAGCACCTGAAAACCAAAAACGTGGAGTTTTACCTGCAGGACGGGGTCGCGGCCTTTGCCCGGGAAGCCAGGGCAGACGGAAACCAGCGCATTATTATCACTCTGAAATCGGGCCGGACCATCGAAACCGATATGGTTATCCTTTCAATCGGGGTACGCCCCGAAAGCCGGCTGGCCAGGGAAGCCGGAATTGAAATCGGGGAAACCGGCGGCATTAAAGTCAATTCGTTTCTGGAAACCAGCGAGAAAGACGTGTACGCCGTAGGCGACGCCATCGAGTTCATCAACCCCATCACGAAACAGCCCACCATCACCTATCTGGCGGGCCCGGCCAACAAGCAGGGCCGGATCTGCGCCGACAACATCGTCTTCGGCAATAAAAAGGAATACCGGGGTTCAATATCGACCGCAATCGCCAAGGTCTTCGATATCACCGTGGCATCCACCGGAGCCAGCGAAAAAACCCTGAACCGATACAATATTCCCTTCTATTCCATAATCACCCACGGCTCCAGCCATGCCGGTTATTATCCCAATGCCATGCCGGTTACCATAAAGACCCTGTTCGACAAGGACAGCGGCCGGGTCCTGGGTGCGCAGATCATCGGCTACGACGGGGTGGACAAACGCATCGATATGATCGCCGCGGTGATCCGAAACGAGGGAAGCGTTTATGATCTGATGGAACTCGAGCATGCCTATGCCCCGCCCTACTCCTCGGCCAAGGATCCGGTAAATATCGCCGGTTTCGTCGCCGAGAACATCATGACCGGCCGCAGCCGCCACATCCACTGGCATGAAATCGCCAACGGATGCAACTTCGATGAAATCACCCTCATCGACGTGCGGACCCCCGAAGAGTACGCCCTGGGCAGCATCGACGGCGCGGTGAACATTCCGGTGTACGAGCTGCGTGAGCGCCTGGGAGAAATCGAAAAAGATAAAACCGCCATCGTATTCTGCGGCGTAGGCTTGCGGGCTTACCAGGCGGAGCGCATACTTCGTCAGAACGGTTTCGATGACGTATTCAATCTCTCCGGAGGCTATAAAACCTACGAGTACGCCGTGCAGAAGCAGAGCAACGAAGACATCTTCGAGCACGACGTCATCTGGAAGGATGACAACATATACCAGGTGGATCCCGATGCCGCCCGCAAGGCCGTCGCAGATGCCCCCTCCTCGGCGATTTCCATCGAGGAAATGCAGATCGATGCCCGGGGACTCCAATGCCCCGGCCCCATCATGGCCCTGAAGAAAGGCGTTGATGCCGCCCGGCCCGGTCAGGTACTGGTGGAAACCGCCACCGATCCCGGATTCGCCAAGGACGTGCAGAGCTGGTGCAACATGACCGGCAACAAGCTGGTCAGCCTGGAACAGGACGGAGCCAGTATAGTAGCCAGGATTCGAAAAAGCGGGGATGCGGTTAAGCATCGGGCCGACGAACGCGCCGCTGCGGGAGAAGAGACCACCATGGTGGTGTTCTCCGACAGCATGGATCAGGCATTGGCCAACTTCGTCATCGCCAACGGCGCCGCCAGCGCCGGAAAAAAGGTGACCCTCTTTTTCACCTTCTGGGGCCTGAGCATCATCAAGAAGGCGAAAAAGCCCAGGGTGAAAAAGGATTTCATGGGGCGGATGTTTTCCATGATGCTCCCGTCCTCCAGCCGAAAGCTTTCATTGAGTAAAATGAATATGGGAGGCATGGGAGCCGCGATGATGCGCCGGCGCATGAAAGCCCTCAACATCGACAGCCTGGAAACCATGGTGCAGAACGCTATTGAGAGCGGAGTCCGCATCGTGGCATGCCAGATGTCCATGGACGTGATGGGCGTCAAAAAAGAAGAGCTCCTGGACGGGGTGGAAATCGGCGGAGTGGCCAGTTACCTGGAAGCCGCCAGCAGCGCCGGGGTGAATCTTTTCGTATAGTACGCCTTACCTTGCACTGCGGGCGAACTCGACGATGGCCTGCCATTGGGCTTCGTCGAGAACTTCGTAGATAAAACTGTGTTCCCCCGAGTCGAGTCTCATCAGATCGCCCCGGGGGAATATCCGGGAAATTTCCTCCCCGAATACGAAGGGCACTACATCATCTCTGACCCCGTGGATGACCAGCGCGGGCAGATCGATCCCCGGAGCTTTCGACGCACTGTCGAAGCGATCAGTCAGCACCAGCCGTACCAGCCATCGGGGCATGGATTGGGCTCCGATATCCTCGATGCTGGTGTACGGGGTGAACAGCACAAGGCTTCGGCCCAGACCGCGGTCGGCCATTTCAACCGCGACGCCGGTCCCAAGGGAATGACCGCTTAGGACGATTTGTCCGGAGGCGAATCCCTGCTGCGCCATGACGTGACGGATCATGGCTTCCGCATCGCGGTATATGGCCGTCTCGGAGAGGCGGGAATCCGCGCTGATGCCATATCCCGGAAATTCCACAATCAAAACTGAGAAAACTGCTTCCCGCCAGCGCCTTGCCGGGTCCTGCTGAGCGTAAAAGGTACCGCCGTTGCCGTGGGACAAGACCACCAGATTCTCATCGCCCGGGGGGAACACCCCCCGGGAGACATTGCGCCCCGATTCGATTTCCAATAGCCTGGAGCCGGTGAGATCCGGCACTCTTGTATCGTTTCCCGGAAAGTAGAGCATCGAGCGGGTAATGCCGGCACATGAGGATAATCCCAGCAGCAATGCCGCAGAAATCATAACCATCGTTAGTTTTTTCACCATCTACTGCTCCTGATATGGAATGATCGGTCTTGCCGAAAGCCGAAGGCTGACAGCGGCTCAGTCAAGTTCGAAGTGACGCCCATTCTGAAACACGCTGATTTTACGGGTCGATTCCGAAATCACCACGGCAATTGAAGCGGTTACCGCGGTGATTCCCAAAGCAGCCGCATGCCTCGATCCCAGCCC
>CAWZYW010000105.1:0-7306 GCA_963966255.1 uncultured Salinispira sp.
ATCTGATACGGAAAAAAGCTCCCGGCATAGGCACTGAGAGCCGGTTTCGCCAACTGCTGCCACTCGTCCCGATGCAGCCGGGCACGCCATTGCTCGCTGGTTCGGATATGCAGTGTGTTCACCTCCGCCGCAGAAGGAAAACGCCGACGGGCTGTTTCGGCGCTTTGCTCCCCTTCTCCGAGGCTGATGACCCATTCTCTGCTCTCTCCGGCCTGGAGCTCCAGGTCGAACTGAAAACATCCGATATATGGATCGCCTCCCGACGGATTCCCGCTGAGGCGTCCCCGGCGAATCGATTCGGGATCCCGATAGTCCCCGTTCAGACGCCATTCGACCAGACTCGACTCAAAGCCATCGGGCACAAGACTGCTCTGGAAAAAGCCGTAGGTCCGTTTCGCATCGGTTCGGAAGAATTCCAGACGCCGCTGATCCGGCAGGTACCGGGAGTCGGTGAACCAGGAGAAGTACACCGGGTCAATGGCCATATTGTCATACAGGAGAAACTCCGCCATGGGAAACACCGAAACCTTGCGGGGCTTGTCGTCCTGATTGCTGACCCGGATCTTCCAGAGTTCGTAGCTTCCGGATTCTGGCAGGATATGCAGCGATGAAACCTCGATTCGACGCCTGCGGGAGACAAACTCGGTGAAGCCCGGTGCATGGTGGCATCCGTAGCGATCCAGGGACTGTGAGCTGGGATAATAGCTTGGATTCCATATCTCCCCCGCGGTACCGCCGCCGGTGCCCGGGACATCCCGGTCCAGGACGTAGACGAAGCGTCCCCGGTTGGGAGTGAAGAAATCGTAGTTGGTTACCACCACCCGAGGCTCGGTGAGCGTGCTTGCGTATCCGTCACCAAGGTGACTGAGCTTCAGTCCGTAATCGCCATTTGACAGGAAATTGTACCAGGACCGGTATAGCAAGGGCTCATCGAGGTGAAATCCGTCGGCATCAAGTTTCCAGCTCATAATTTCTTCGACTCCTTATCGACGAATGACCCGCTTTCGAAAATCGCCTCGACCAGCGCCTGGATCAGGTGAGGAGTCAGGCCCCCGGTGACGATGACCGCGTCGGAAAGAGGCGCGAGGAGTTTGGCGTCGTCGGGGCTGCGGGTCGCCACGGATATAATCAGCGGACGCTTCGGACTGCGGGCATCGGCCACCTCCCGGATCTGGCGCAGGACCTCGAGCTGTTTATCGAAACGGTAAGCATTGACCGTCGTGAATATGAGGATGTCGCTGATAAACCCGATGTCAAAACAGGAGAGTATTTCTTCTTCGGTGGGATTCCAGGGCATGATGCTTTCTTTTACGTAGGGGTGATATCCCCGGCCCTCGATTTCACTCTTCAGGGAGATGTCGTAGAAATTCACCGTATCCGACATGACCAATCGGGCGGGATTTGCCAGGATCACCGATACTTTCTGCTCGGGCTTCAGCCGCAACGGAAAGAGGTCTGCTGGATCGGAGTATTTCACCAGCGCCTGCCGGGACAGCTCCAGGCTGATCTCATCGCCCTGCCCGACATCGAAGCCTTTGTTCTTTTCCGAAGTGCCGACATCATATTGAAGCTTCTTGGCGATGACCCGCTTTGCCGATTCCTCGATCCGGCTCATCGGGATGCGGCCATCATTCACCGCCCGGGCGATGGTGGGGATAAACCATTCCCCGGCACCGGTAAAAATGATCAGGTCCACCCCGGCGTTGATTGCCTCAACCGCGGCATCCTCGGGGGAATACATATCCATTATGGCATTCATTATCAGGTCATCGGATATCACGAGACCGTCGAAGTTCATATTTTCCCGCAGATAGCGATTGATCGCCGGGCTGAGGGTTGCCGGTTTGTCCTCGAAAGCCTCGTAAATGGCGTGATGGGTCATGATGGCATCCAGCCCCGATTCAATGGCTGAGCGGAACGGTTTGAGTTCCACTTCCTCCAAGCGATCCAGGGGATAGTCGATCCGATCAAGTGCGTGATGGGTGTCCCGCTCGGTAGGGCGCTGACCGGGGAAATGCTTTCCGCAGGCCATGATTCCCGCCCGGTGATTGCCCTTGACGAAGCTGACCCCCATATCGGCGACCACGTCGGGGTAGCTGGAAAACATCCGGTTGTCCACTACCGGAACACCCGTTCGCGAGTCATAGCTCACATCGAGAACCGGAGCGAAATTAATATTAATGCCGGCATATTTGAGTTCCCGGCCGATATGCTCGGCGGCTTTGCTGCTGAGTTCCATGTTATCCGCAAAACCCAATGCCATATTTCCCGGGAATATGGTGACGCCTCGGTACAGAGCCGAGAGCTGACCGCCTTCCTGATCGAGGGTGATCAGTATCGGCAGCCCGTGAGAGCTTTTCCTGCCATGTTCCTGAATGCGGGAGGTAAGCCGATGAAGCTGGTCGATATCTTCCACGTTGGCGCCGGAGAAAAAAATGATCCCTCCCAGAAGACCTGCTTCGGCTTTCTCGATCATTTCAGGAGTTAAATCATCTTTCCCCACGAAATCATGGAGAAACAACTGTCCGATTTTTTGCTCGAGACTGAGGGAATTGTAGATTTCATTAACTTGATTCATATAGCTTCCTTTTTTCAGTGCCCCGAAAACAGCTGATTTTTTTTTGCCATACTCTTTGCACATAAAGATATGGAGCGAAATGCTGCTTTGGGCTTTGTATATGCTGCTAAATCCTTTTGATGGATGAGCTGATTCATTACAAATCAGCCGTTTTCGGGGCACTGTGTACATGAACCCCATTAGCTTCAGGTCAGAGAAATGCATAACATGGATATCCATGTCAGTTAGTACATTCTATTTACCAACCATCACTGATCTTATTCCCCGAATTCTGAATTGTCAACATAATTCCGCTGAATTACGGATTCTATGCCGATATATCTGCCCATTACTTGACATCAGAGCAGGAAGGTCGTAAATTCGAATTCTGGTTAGTTCGTTGTTTTTACTAACCGGGGAGGGCCAATGGGTTCAATTATTTTATACAATGCCACGGTATTCACTGGGGTGACTAAAGTCGAACACTCCGCCGTGGTGATAGAGGATGGCGTGGTTTCAGATGTGTTCTCCCGGAAGCGCTTCGAGCAGAAGCGCTTCCCCGCATCCACGAAAACCTACGATCTGGAAGGGGCATATATCAGCGCCGGTCTGGTGGATACGCACATCCATGGATTGCACGGTCATGGTACCGATGATCTGACGGTAGACGCGGTGGTGGCCATGAGCGACGCTCTGGTCGAATATGGCGTGACCAGCTTCTGTCCAACCATCTATCCCCAGAAAGATGAGGACTTCATGGCCTCCATCGTTGCCAGTCGTAAGGCCATGGGTAAGGAGACCGGGGCAGAAATTCTCGGCCTGCACCTGGAAGGGCCATTTATCAATCCTGAAAAAAAAGGCGTTCAGCTTCCCCAATACATGAAGAGCGTTGATCTTTCCCTGATGGAAGAATTCTACCGGGCCGCAGAGGGGCACATCACCAACATGACCGTCGCACCGGAGCTTAAGAATATGAGGGAGCTGGCTTTGTATTGCGCAAAGAAACAGATAGTCCTGCAGGCCGGGCATTCGGCGGCCAGCTATGATCAGATGCGCGAGGGCATGGAGGCGGGGATTACCCACGCCACTCACTTCTTCAACGCCATGAGAAAAATGCATCACCGGGATCCCGGCCTGGTCGGCGCGATTCTGATTCATCCAGAAATGACCTGCGAGCTCATCGCCGACGGAGAACACGTACACCCGGCGATTATCCAGCTCCTGGTTAAAGAGAAGGCCGCCGACAAAATCTGCCTGGTTACCGACGCCATCAAGCCTACCGGTCAGAAGGAGGGCTGCCTTCTGGCAAATCAGGAAGAAGTATATCTGGCGGATGACGGGGTTTTCCACCGGAAACAGGACGATGTAATCGCGGGTTCTGCCCTCACCTTGAACCGCGGCGTGAAGAACATGGTGAGCTACGGAGTTTCCGAGCGGGATGCCCTGGTAATGGCCAGTTACAGCCCGGCGAACATCCTTGGGCTCGAGCGGGAGATCGGAAGCCTGTTGCCGGGCCGCAGGGCAAACCTCGCAGTCTTCGATTCCAACTTCGAAGCCATTGCCACCCTGGTGGGTGGCGAGTTCAAAAAGAAATCGATATAAGCGCATAACAGGCGCGGGAGCGGTATCATGAGATTAATCATCCAGCGGGACTATCACAAAATGAGCGAGTGGGCTGCGGCCTACGTGGTGCGGCGGATCAACCAGGCGGCCCCGGATGCACAGAAACCCTTTGTCCTCGGGCTTCCCACCGGTTCCTCTCCAATAGGTATGTACGAGCAGCTGATTGCTTATCATAAAGCAGGTCTGGTCAGCTTTCGCCATGTGGTGACCTTTAATATGGATGAGTATGTGGGCCTGAGCTCAGACCATCCCCAGAGCTATCATCGATTTATGTGGGATACCTTTTTTACGCACATAGATATTCAGGAGCAGAATGTCCACATCCTCAACGGCATGGCAGAAGATTTATCAGCGGAGTGCGAAGCCTATGAAGCGGCAATCAAAGCGGTGGGTGGCATCGACCTTTTTCTGGGGGGGATCGGCCCCGACGGGCACATCGCCTTCAATGAGCCGGGAAGCTCGTTGAGCTCCCGGACCCGGATAAAGACCCTGACCCAGGATACCAAGGAGGCCAATTCGCGGTTTTTCGCTGGCGATGCCAATGCGGTGCCGGATCAGGCACTGACCGTTGGGGTGGGCACAATCATGGCTGCCAGGGAAGTTTTGCTTCTCGCAAGCGGTCACCGGAAGGCACGGGCTCTTGAACAGGCGGTCCAACAGGGCGTGAACCATATGGTGACGGTAAGCTGCCTGCAGCTCCACCCAAAAGCGATCATCGTATGCGACGAAGATGCGACCATCGAATTAAAGGTTGGCACGGCTCGGTACTTCAAGGATATCGAGGCGAAAAACCTCGACGCCCGTTCCCTGCTTCCCGACTCCTCCCGAACGGACCGATAGATGCGAGCCGGTAACCAGGCATTTCAGAAACAGGCAAATCTCGCCCTGGTGATGGACACGATACGTCAGCACCGTCTGGTAAGCCGGGTTGAGATATCCCGTATTCTTGGTTTGAAGAAGTCCACCGTTGGCAATATCATCGGCGACCTGCTGGAAATCGGCCTGGTGGAACAGCGGGAAGAAGGGCGGTCAGGCAGTGCCGGAGGGCGCCGCCCGGTATACCTGGCGATCAACGCCTCCCGGGCGGGAGTTCTGGGTTTGGAAATCGAGCTTGGCTACTTCCGGGCGGCATTCAGGAATCTCGCCGGAGAACTGCTTTGGAGCGAAACCCGGGAGATCGAAACGGATGAATTTCCCAGGATGTTCAGCAGCATCCTTAAGAAACTGGAACCGCGAATCTCAAGGGAAGGCATTCCCCTATCGGGAATCGGCGTCGGACTGCCGGGAAGCGTTGATCTGGAAAAAGGCATTATCCTCCGGAGCATCCCCCATAAATTACACAATTACGATTATTATTCCGAAATCTGCGCCGAATCGCCGGTGCCGGTGTTTTTCGAGAATGATACGAATTGCGGGGCCTGGGGAGAGCTCTGGAATAATCCCGGCAATGATATCAATCTCGTTTATCTCCTGACCCGATTTCACTTCCACAACCTCAGGTCGATTGAGAAGCCCGGCGTGGGGGTGGGCCTGGTGATAAACGGCCAGGTCTATTACGGCGACGGCTACCGGGCAGGGGAATTCGGCAGCAATCACTGGTCGGAGCCGGGCACCGAATTTCTGGATATGAGCCGCAACGAGTTGCTCAGCATCACTTCGGATCCCGCGCTGATGAAAAAATTCCTGACCAACCTGTTACGCAAGCTGTCGGTGACCCTGAGTCTGCTGGATCCACGGCAGGTGATGCTGGGCGGGGATATCCGCCTGTACCGGGACCTGGTTCCGGCAGTTCTGGATAATCTCCGGGATGACAGCTGGTTCGGCAATCAGCAGCACCGTATCGCCTTCTCAAGTGCGGGGGAGCATGAAATCTCAGCCGGGGCGGCCGCCCTGGTATTGAACCGACTCTATCGCGTACCTCAGCTCGGGCAGAGGGATCAAAAAGTGCGGATCAGTTGGGAAAACCTCTTCGATCAACTTTCGGATTCCCTATGAAAGGCTACAGCATCGGAATCGACATCGGAGGAACCAGCATCAAGGCCGCGGCATTCTTCGGAAATGCGGATCGCGATGGACTGATCTCCGGAGAAATCCGCCGCTACCCCACCAGAACTGCCGACGGCGCAGCTCCGGTGAGAGAGATCATAGAACGGGCCATCGACGAAATCAGCCGCGGGCTGCCCGGACGAATGATAGCCATCGGTGTGGGTACCCCGGGCCTGGTGGACCGGGAGGGCAATCTGATCGGCGCAGCGGTCAACATTCCCGGCTGGGACGGCCTGCCCCTCAGCAGAGCGCTGGAAGAACGCTGGCGGGTGCCGGTTAGCGTCGCGAACGATGCGAACATGACTGCCTACGGCGAATGGCGCTTTGGCGCCGAAACTGGTTCCGCAGGGGATTCGCTGGTCTGCATCTCACTCGGTACCGGCATCGGGGGCGGAGTGGTGCTTGACGGGCGCATCCTGGTGGGAGCCGGCGGTATGGCCGGTGAAATCGGACATGTGGTGGTCGAGGAAGGCGGCCGGCCATGCAACTGCGGGCTTTCGGGATGCCTGGAGCGCTATAGTTCCGCAACGGGAATCGCCGTCAGCGCGGTTCGAATGGCGCCGGATTTCGACAGCCCATTGAGCCGGGAAATCGCAGCGGGCACCGCCGGTCCCACTGCGAAGCAGGTCTACCGGGCGCTGTCGGCGGGAGACAGCCTGGCCGCGGCGGTACACCGGGATTCCTCCCGGCATCTCGCGAAGGCCATCGGCGTGCTGGCCCAGACGGTGAACCCGAAGGTCATCGTCCTTGGCGGCGGAGTGCTGGAAGCCGGTGATATCATCATCGAAGGCATCCGGGAGTTTTTACCCCGATTCGTCATGCCCATGAGCCTGGAAAGACTGAACATCAGGCGTGCCGCTCTCGGCGAATCGGCGGGAGGATGGGGGGCCGCAGCCCATGCAAGGGGCAAAAACACGGAATTGTATTTCCCCCCGCCGCATCAGTATACTTAGCAGGATGAAAGATCAGAAAGAGCGCCTTATCGGAAACAACAAATCGGTTTTTTACGTCGATCGGCGGAAAATCGAAACCATACTCACCGCCATGATCGTCGAGGGGCACGAGATGCTGTACGATACC
>CAWZYW010000106.1:0-7300 GCA_963966255.1 uncultured Salinispira sp.
GCCTCGTATGGGCAGATCCGCCTCGAAGCACCGGGAATGAGCTCCGCCCGGGTCTCGCTGTACGCCGACGATCGCCGGGACATTCCGGCGGTGGAGCGGAATCTGCTGCTCTACCGGGTGGAGAAGCAGTTGCGGTCACTGCCCCTGGTGCTGCCCGCAGGTCACTATCGCCTGAAGGCGGTCAGCGGCGAACGGGTTGTCTGGGCCAGTTTCCGGCTTCGTTCCTGGAATCGAAGTCCCGGGTCGCTGGTGGTTCGCATTCCCGCGCCTGACTATGCGGAAGAAGCGATCAGGGTTCGCGGCGATGTCCGGGACGGGATCAGCGGGCTCCCCTTGGATTCACCCCTGATCAGCGTTCTCAACGGCGGCGGATTTGTACCGATCGCCGAATCGGGTCCGCTGTACAGCGGGAGGATTTATCATTTCCGGGTAAGCGCTGCCGGCTACCTGTATCAGGATTTTGTATTGCGTATCGATGCCGGTCAGAATGATCTGGAGATCCGGGCGGAACTTATTCCCCTGCCGGGAAGCCTGAGATTGACGTTTCCCCCGGGAGAACCTGATTTTGTGCTGCGCATCGACGAACGTTCCACGGTGGATGTAGTTGAGAATGCCCTGATTTCCCGGGTCCCCCTGGATATCGCCCGGCGCCGGGAATATGCCCTGTTGCCCGGGGAATATCGTATCCGGGTCAGCGGAGATCAGTGGAGCGCCGAATCCCTGATTCGCATCGGAAGCGGGATGGTGACCGAACTGGTCATCGACCCCCTGGAAGGCCGACTGGAGCTCAGATAAAACGCGGACGGTAATTGAAAAGAAAGGAACGCCAGCATGACTATCGCGAAAAAACGGATCATCTATATTCTGTCGGGGATTCTCGGCGCCCTCGGGGCCTTTGCGGCGGTACAAGCCGTGTTGATCCGGGGACCCAGTAGCTTCGCTGCGGCGAATCTGCTACAGGGCCTTTCCCTGGGTGCGGTATTCGGATTGATGTTCGGTCTGGATGAAGGTTTTTTATACGCATCGGTGATCAAGCCGGCCTTCAGCCGGTATATCCCACGGGCGCTGCTGCGGGGGGCCCTGGGCGGGGCCGCGGGAATACTGGCGGTGCTTTTGTCGGCCCAGCTGCTGCTGCTGACGGGAGTATCGGTATCCGGTTCCGGGGACCGGTCCAGCCTCGCCCTTCTGGGCCTGGTCCGGGGCTCGGCATGGTTCATCCCCGGGGCCGCCATCGGCAGTCTTGACGGGATACTCAGGCGAAGCGGCCGGAGGGCCCTAGTCGGCGCTTTGGGGGGCCTGGTCGGCGGTCTGGCCGGCGGTATTATTCTCGAATTGCTGACCCTATTGCTGCCGGGATCCGTCGGCGGACCCATCGCCGGGTTTCTGGCCTTCGGACTGTCCATCGGCTTGTTCCTGGGGATTTTCGAGGAGCGTTTCGCCTACGGGCGGATCCGGGTCCTCAGCGGAGAGATCAGGAACCGGGAATATCTGCTTTCTGATCGGGTAACGGGTCTGGGCAGGGCCGGGAGTGATCAGATCAGGCTGGACGAATATGATGGCGTCCAAGCCAGGCATGCCGCCATAGAGCGGAGAGGCGCA
This sequence comes from uncultured Salinispira sp., assembly GCA_963966255.1. GTDB lineage: Bacteria > Spirochaetota > Spirochaetia > DSM-27196 > Salinispiraceae > Salinispira. Next base: position 1,600 of record CAWZYW010000106.1, read on the forward strand.
GACATGCTGCTTATCCTGCCCGGTGATGCCGCGGTGCTGGTGAACGACGAAAATGCGACCCAGCGCCAGGTCCTGAAGTACGGCGATGTGATCCGACTCGGTGATGCGAAGTTGCTGCTCCGGACCCGATAAAGGCCCGTCACGGTGAAATAGAGGTGATGTTATGAATACCTGCCAAACCATGAACCCGCACGTCAGAAATATCAGCCAGGCGCAATCCCGGCTGCGGCAGTCCGCGACCGCGATCCTGCCGGCGTTGATGTTTCTTTTCCTGTTTCCGGCGATTTCTTTGCCCGCCCAGGAAATGCGCATAACCCAGGTAGACAGTTCGGGTTTGCTGGTCCGGGGTACCTTGGATCTGTATCTCTCGGGAAGCTTTCTTCCCGGCGGACTATCGGAAGCCGAGCTGATGGATTCCCTCAAGGTGACGGATCGGGACGGGGGCGATTTGGAGCTGCTCTCCGTCGAGGCCCGTGCCGCCAGGGACGAAGGGATCAGTTTCCTGCTGCTGCTCGACAATTCGGGATCGATGTACGACGAAGAACGCGGCGGGGTGCGGCGCATCGATGAGGCCGCCGAAGCTGTGGCCCGCTTTATCGCAGTGGCGGGATCCGGTCCGGATCGCCTGGGCATGGGTTTTTTTAATACCAGGCTTGAAATACCTCTGGCCCCAGGGGCAGATCCCCGGGAACTATCCCGGCAGCTTGAAGGGCTGGAGCGTCCCCCCCGGGAAGAAGCGTATACCGAGCTCTACCTGTCGGTGGTGGATGCCCTGGATGAGCTACGGGGTACTCCGGGGCGCCGGGCGGTGATCGTCCTGTCCGATGGCCGAAACCTGTCTTATGCCGATTTTGAAGGCGGACCGAGTCCGGTGTGGGGCGAAGCCCGAATGGATGCCGATCAGGTGGCCCGGGCATATCTCGACGCCGGGGTGACCCTTTACGGCATCCATGTAGCCGATGATCAGGATCCGGAACTGGCGAATATTGCCCTGGCCACCGGCGGCCGGATTTTCGACGCCCGGGAAACGGGTGATCTGTCCGCCCTGTATCAGAGAATCAGGGAAGAAATTCTCAACGAGATCAAGCTCAGCGTCCGCGGCCCGGCCATCAATCGGCCCGACCGGGAGATTATGGTAAGCCTCGGCCGGGCTCAGGCAGCCCGGGAATACGCGGTGCCTATGATTTTCGGCTCGGCTGCGGGGGATATGGAACCGGACTGGCTTCTCCCGCTGATCTTCGGTCTGACCTCCCTGCTCGGGGCCGCCTTGCTTTATGCCCTGCGGATGGAGTCGGCGGCTTCTTCGGCTGAACTGTCGAATCTGGACAGCGGCGCTACGGTGGTTCTGGGAACCGATGTCACCACCATCGGCTCGGACCGTGCCGCGGACTTTACCATCGCCGGCAATCCAGGACTCGAAGGCGAGCACGCGACGGTGATCCGCGGCGACGACGGCACGTTCACCCTGGTGGCCCGGGGAAAACTGAGAGTGAACAACCGCCCCGTTAAAAAGGCCACTCTTGAACCTGGGGACGTGATCCGTATGGAGGGCAGTACGGTGGTGTTCGATGCGCCGGAAAGCCCCAAAGGACTGAGGCGGGGAAGGGAAGAACGGGGCGAATAGCTTTCATGCGGGCAGACATTTTTCCCCGTTAGGGATACACTGGATGTATTCGAGCCGGTTCGCCCCAGAGGCGGATCGCGCGAAAGGGGAATGTGGATGCCAGACGAATTGCTCCGCCGTCGGCGGGAAGAAATTATCGATATGCTCACCGACGCTTTCGCCCGTGACATGATCGACACCGCCGAGTACGAGTACCGGGTGAGCCAGGCCAACAATCTGATGATTGTGACCGAGCTCAACGCCCTGGTGACCGACCTGACTCCCTCGGAGTCCCGAAGCCTGCAGACCTATCCCGATCCGGGTACCATGAGCCTGAAAGCGATCTTCAGCAGCCAGGAGTTCGACGGAGACTGGCTTACCAATGATCACGTCCAGGTGAGGGCCGTAATGGGTACCGTAATCTGCGATTTCCGCCGGCCGGTCCTGGGTCCCGTTACACGGATTGATGTGCGTGCGGTCATGGGAGAGGTCAAGATCATCGTACCCAAGGGAATGCGCATCCAGGTGAACGTCAATCCCATCCTCGGCGAAGTGAGCCGCCATCGCGGCGATAATCGCCTGGTCAGGCAGGTGAAAGGCCTGATCAACACCTTCCTCGGCAATGAGGAAGGCGGACAGCTCGTGAATCCCCACAGCCATCCGACGGCCCGCATCGAGGTGTACGGAACGGTTATTATGGGATCAGTGCGGATTATTGAAAAAGACCAGCCGATATTCAGCTGAATAATTCGCTCAAGCGGATAAAACCCAGTTCAAGCCCGATGTACTCCCTGGTGGTAGTACCCTCGGGGAACACCCTCTCTTCCTTTTTTCCCGGTTCAAGACCGTATACCAATTCGGTTTCATTTCCGAAATGGTAAAAGAAGGTGCAGGATATCCTCAGGCACTCCCGGTAATGGTGTCTGATGCGCTTTATTTTCAGAGCTCCGTCAATACTCCGGTCAGATAGAATCGATTCAATGGCCGCAATGTGCTCCCGGCAGGACTCAACGGCTTCGCGGGTGGTCACCACTTCATGCCATCCCGCCCGGATCGGCCGGGTTCTGATTTCTCCCGCCCGTTCCATGGATCGCATCTTCAGGTACAGCTGCCGACCGGTCTGAACCAACAGGCAGCCCCTGGGGATCCGGACTTCGAGCCTTCGACCCGCTTCGGAGTACACGTATAATCCGGGGTGAGTTCCCCTGGCGTGGATGGCGAACATGTCGATATCCTGATGTAGGGCTCCCTGGACGCTTCCGGGCTCCGGATTCTCATAGTAACTGGCGAAGGTCGGAGCGATCTTATGATGACCGTCGTGCATCAGCCTGGTGAAATAATCTTCCGGAAGATCCAGGCCCCGGGCGAGCATGCCCGAGAGCCTGGTGGCGGGCTCCAGCATCATCATGCCGAAGTCGTTGAAAATATCATGCCAATGGGTTTTCAGCGCGGATGATACTCCCGCAGGGGTGATGTTCTGTACGTCGGCATATACCGAGGTACCGGAGTCGCCGTTCAGCCTGCCGATGAGCTGTTTTTTCCCCCGGCTCTTCTTTGTGATTATCTGGGCCATAAAGCGCCCTTTCCGGTCGGCTTCTCCGCTGCCCGGCACGCTGAAGGGCAGATTGGCTTCATTGAGCCGGTGGACAAACTTCCGGCAGCGTTCGCAATGCCTGGGCTGGCTGCACAAGGCGAGTTCCTCGCCCATCGGGGTGGGACCGTACTGAAAACCCTGATCCCGTCGGAGATCCTCATCGGGAATATCGATGATGAGCCGCTCATCCCGAATTTTCAAAGATGAAAGGAAATAATCCTGCACGGCCTTTATAAAGCGTCTGCGAATGCTTGAATCGAAAGCCGGGCTCCTTACCAGGGCCATTCCGTACTTGTGCAGTACGTCGGCCAGGCGCTTCGCTTCCGCAGGATCCGAAGATTCCAGGTCTATCGGTGCCAGAAAATCCCGGGTCGATCGAATATCAGGGTTGAACCGTCCGGTTTTAAAGCTCATGGGTGCTCCTGATTCCATTTTAGGGTGGAAATTCCAGCTGCGAAAGGAAAAATCTCCGGCGAAGCGGAGTATAGTCAGTATATTATCGAAATGATCAGAAAATTAGTTGTTATCCTCGTGCTCCTCACGTTGTTGATGCTGCTTTTCTCCTGCGCTGGTGATGATTCGGTTTCCCGGTCTCGGCTTGGCGAGACCGATAATCCGGCGATACTTGGCTATGACCCCGTGGCGTATTTCACCGATGGGCGGGCGGCTGCCGGGTCACCCGATTTCACCTATGAATATCAGGGCATTGTCTGGCAGTTCTCTTCGGAAGAGAACCGGCGTCTGTTCATCGCCGAACCGGAAACATATATGCCGTATTTCGGCGAATACTGCGCAAACGGCCTGTCCGACGAGCACGTCATCGGGGCGAACCCCGAACACTGGCTCATCGATGACGGGCGACTGTTTCTGTTTTATTCGGCCCGGGGCAGGGGAACCTGGGAAGGCGGAGATCTACCCAGGGAATTCGGCGAGGCGGTTGATTATTATCGGCAGGCGCTGGGCAGCGAGCCCGGTCCGGGGGATCCTGCGGGGTATCGATGAACGTCTGGAACGAGCGCTTCTCGCAAAAAGAATATCTCTACGGCAGGGAACCCAATGATTTTATCCGGGAGCATGCCGACCGGATTCCCGGGCAAACCGTGCTCTGCCTCGCCGAAGGCGAGGGCCGAAACGCGGTTTTCCTTGCCGGGCTGGGACACCGGGTGCTGGCCGTGGACAAGGCCGATGCCGGCCTGAAAAAGGCCCGGGACCTGGCCGATAGCCGGGGGGTCAGTATCGAAACCGAGGCGGCGGATCTTGCGACGTATGATCCGGGCCGCGAACGATGGGACGGTATCATCAGCACATTCGTACATCTTCCCCGGGACATTCGGGCTCGCTGTCATGCCCGCGTGGTCAGCGCGCTGAAACCCGGCGGGGTATTTCTTCTGGAAGCCTATTCTCCCCGGCAGGGGGATATGCCGGGTAAGGGCGGGCCGCCGCCTTCGTCGGGAATGCTTATGCGTCTCGAAGAAGTGGCGGAAGAACTTTCCGGGTTGGACTTTTTTATCGCCCGGGAAATCGAGCGGGACGTGAATGAGGGAACCGGACATCGGGGGCTCTCCGCGGTGATACAAATCCTGGCTATCAAGCCCGGTACCTGATATCCGGCCCCGTTTTCTTCAGGCACCGGTTTTTTCCCGCCCCGTGCAATTATATGCTATTATCTGATCATCACACATCGGAGTTCAAAATTATGAGAACAGCAGTAAACCCATTCACCCTTCAGCAGGCCTGGAAGGATTTCACCGTACAGTTCGCCGAACTTCCCGCCCTGGGCTTCGTCGACGAAGAACCCGTCAGCTACGCCTCGCTGGGCGACCGGATACAAAGCATCAGCGCGTATCTCCGCGGGAAGGGCATAGCAGCAGGCGACCGGGTGGCCCTGCTTTCGGAGAACCGCCCGGAGTGGGCCATGGCCTACTTCGCAATCAACAATATCGGCGCGATCATCGTTCCCATCCTGCCGGATTTTCCCGCTTCGGACGTGGGGAATATTCTGGAGCACAGCGGCAGCCGGGCGATCTTCGTCAGCCCGAAGCTCGCGGCCCGAATCGAAACGCCGCCGAAAGATTGCGCAATTCTCGATATCGAAGAACTTGCGGCTCTTCCCGGCGCCGATGAACCAGGAGATCCGCCGCTGGTTGCCGAAGATGACACGGCCTGTATCATCTACACCTCGGGAACCACCGGCCAGTCCAAGGGCGTCATGCTCAGCAACAAAAATCTGGTGTGGAACGCATGCGCCTCAAAGGAAATTCCGCCGGTACACCGGAAACATCGTCTCCTGTCCATACTGCCCCTGTCCCACACCTACGAGTGTACCCTGGGTATGATACTTCCCTTGATCTCCGGTGCCAGGGTCTATTACATCAAGCGGCCGCCGTCCTCCACGGTGCTGCTGCCGGCCCTTGCCCGGGTACGGCCCCACCTGATGCTTTCGGTGCCGCTGCTGATTGAAAAAATCTACCGCCAGTCGGTGCTTCCCCGGTTCAGCGGCGATA
>CAWZYW010000107.1:0-7280 GCA_963966255.1 uncultured Salinispira sp.
TCATCAGATCGCTATCTCCGAAGCGGAGCGTTTGAGCCGTGACTTTGATATCTCGTCGAAGTCTGGCGAACGCCTGGGTAGTCAGTGTTTTCCCGCTTCCGGATTCACCGATGATCCCCGTTATTTCCGCCGGATAAAACTCAGCGGTAAAATCGCTGACGATGATCTTCTCACGGGGCAGGCCGGCTGAAACCTGAAGATTTTGTACTTCAAGCAATGGCGGGGAACCATACGCGCTGGTCACAGGGTGTTCCTCCTGATGGATCGGATCAAGGCGCTGAAGACGGATCTGAAGTCCCGGTTCGCTCCCGCCCCTGCCATATGAAGGACTGCGACGCCGCGTTTCCAGTAGAAATTGTTTGCCGGAGGGAAACCGGCGATCAGGGATTCTCCCACCTGAGTTTCGGTGGGCATGGTTATCGCTTCGATTCCGGCTCTTTTCAGCTCGTCCTTGAAAAGCTTGGATAAATTCCATGCGTATTGTCGGGTGAACGGCGCCTGGGCATCGCTGTACAAGAAGTCCCCTGAGGTACCGGAAAAAATTCTCGACATGTCCACCGCCGCTTCGATGTCGCTGGGGTCGTAGCCGAGGTTCTCGCTCAATAGAGCCAATCCGCTGAACTCCGGATGGGTTCCCGCACCGACAAATGCGATGATCATCGCCTTCCCGCCGCTACTTTGATACAGTGCCGGCAGGGCCGACAGTATAAGACTGAAATTCTCCCGCTCCGCTTCGTTTTCGTATTCAAGGGAAAACAGAAGCAGCAGGGCTTTTTCCCGGCGCACCCCTGAGGCTTCCGGAGATCTGGCCAGTATTTGTACCGGTGGGCTCGCCGGCGCCTGAAAGGTGCTGAGGAGCTCGATGCGTTCTCCTTCGAAGGGGGTGAGGAAGTCAATACCTTCCCTCACGCAGCGCAACTGGAAATACCCCGGGCGGTACTCGACAATTCTCCCGGTATCCCCGGCCAGTGCGTCATCGATCAGGATGACCCCGCTGATTCCGAAATTCGCTTGCAGTCGATGGGTGAGCTGGTCGATATCGATATGTTCATAGGCAAGAAGATCGATGATCAGAACTGAATCGGTCAGTCTCTCCGGTTGTTCCGGGGAGATCAGGTCGAGAAACCGGGCATCGATGAGGGTTCCGGCGACGGTACCCGGAGCCCCTTTTTCCACGCGATACTCCAGTTCCCCGGGGAACGGCAATCCCGCAATGCTCAGCCGGGAAGATAAAAGAACTGCCGATTCATCCGCTTCGGTCTCAATGGCATATCCTCCCCCGTTGATACTTTGGAATCCCGCGTCCCGCAGGGCTTCAATGGTACGGCTGACCAGAGCTGCCTGTCCGGCGCTTCGGTAGTCCACCGGTGCCTGGGGAAGCAGGTCGGCGCTTATCTCCGACTGACCCGGGTTCGGCAGTACCGGTGCCGAGATCCTTTCCGACAGAATCGGCAGCATAATCAGGAGCAGGCTGATGAGGAGAAGGAGGATGCTGCGGCGGCGGGTGCGAGGGCTGACCCGATCGAAGCGACCGGAGAGCATTCGCCGTATATCCGAAAGGATACCATGCCCGGCGACGCCGAAAAACCTGCGCAGCCCCTCCCCGAAAAGATTGAAAGCGAGGATGGCGATGAAAAAGGCCACTGCCGGGATGATGACGGTCCACGGGCTCGATGCCAGCTGGGACCGGGCGGTCCCCAGCATGCTCGCCCATTCGGGCTCGAAACTCACCGGGACATAGCTGATCCTGCCGTTATCGGTGCTCGCGATGATCCGCAGGTTTCCCACGAAAATGGTGAATACGCCCAGCTGAAGCAATAGGGTCAGGACCCGGGCGACTTCCATTGAAAGGAGTACGAGAATCTCCGGAAGGAGATGGGGGAACATGTTCTCGATTCCGGTCCTTCGTCGGCTTTTCCCCAGCATCAGGACCCCGGAGATGTACGGCCGTGAAATAATTTCCTCGCAGCGCTCCATGAGCGCTGATGACAGTTTCGCCCAATCGACCAAGGTCAGTACCGCGGCGAATGCGATAATCGACGCCCCCTTCTCGAGGCTTTGGAACAGCTGCTGGTTCAGTACCGCCATGCTGATGAGCAGGGTGGGCACCGCTGTGAAGATCAGGCTGAACTGCCTGATCAGGAGCCGCGGACCTCTTGCCCCGAATCCTCCGGCTATGGCGAGGGGAAGGGCGATGGCCATTCTCAGCATTGCGATGATCAGTCCGAGGGACAGGCTCAGGCGGGTTCCGTGGATAATTCTCGCATGAAGGTCCCGGCCGAGGGCGTCAGTTCCCAGGGGATACTCCTCTCCCGGAGGAAACGGCGCGAGCTGAAATTGCAGCTTCCCCTCTGTATCGATCCAGCTCCTAAGACGGTTCATCGAATACGGACTGGAATCCGTGAAGAGGGTGGGGAATACCGACATGATGTACAGCAGCAGCAGAATTATTCCCCCGACCGCCAGAGGCGCGTTGACTCGTTTCATCGCAGCGATCTCCGGGCCGGATGAATCCGCCGGGAAATAAGCCCGGCTATCCAGGTAAATGCCAGATACATTCCGGCCAGGGTCAGTGAGTACAGAATATAGCTCTGCTGGTCCCCTCGATTCAGGAAATACAGGAGGTAGTACACCATTCCCCGGTAATCGAAGAAGTACTCCACGAGAATCAGGTTCGCGAACATAATTCCCAGCAGGAGCGGCATGGCGTCCATGACTCTTGCCAGAGCGGGTCTGAGCAGATCGAAGATGAGAATATCCCGGGGAGAAAAGCCGAGGGAGCGGGCGTGGAGGATATGACCCCGCAGCGCTTCCTGCTCGACCGCCAGTGCGCTGAGCTTGGCTGTATAGGCCAGGGGGATCAGGCCCGCCGCGAGAACCGGAAGCAGGAACCGGTTTATGCCGTTCACGGCTTCGGCCCCGGGAAAAGCCCGGGCGATTACTATCCGCAGGGCGATCAGCAGGAGAATTACCATGAGATCCGGGACCGAGGAAAGTACCATGGCGCTCCAGCCCCCGCCCGATTCATATGCTTCCCGGCGGAAGCGCAGGAGCACGCCGATGCCGATTCCGCCGGCCAGGGCCAGCGAAGCGGCGGTGAGGATCAGCAGCCCGCTGTTTAATACGGCCCTGGTCAGAACCTGAATATCGATCCAGTCTCCGAACGCTCTGCCGCTTCCCATCCGAATCCAGGAAGTCAGGAAGTGCCAGGTATTGCCGATTATCAGATCGGGAAGGTAGTTGCTGATGCTCATCCCTCCGCTTCTCACGATCTGTCCGTCCGACGGAAGGAACATAAAGACGGTGAACAGCAGGAGCGCTGCTCCCACCGCGATAATCCATCGCATCGCTGCTCCCCAGAATTGGAATAAGGGGTGGAAAAAGACCTGCTCAGCATCCATGCCAAGGATGATCCGATCTGGCCGATATCGATACCAGGAAGCTACCAGGGATACCGGAAGTATCGCGATACTTATGCCGGCCAGGAATGCAATGAGTCCTGAGGGAATGGCGGGTTCCAATCCGCCCCCAAAGGTCCGCCGGGAGATATAATCAAGCAGGAGCCGGGCACTGCCAGCCAGTTCCGCCTCTGATATGCGATCCGGGTGGTCCTGGGTATCGTCGGGGATACGCTCCCCCGAGCCGAGTTCCACTGATGGGATCCCCCGGTTGAGAAACGGAATGACCGGGCTTTTATCACCGACGCCTCGCTGCAGCATCGGAGTCCTTCCGACAGCTGCGATTTTCGCCAGTCGGCTTCGCAATACTACGCCCGGGTCCCCGGCGGACCCAGCCTGCAGATAGGGCTCCTCCCCGTTTCCGATATCTGAAATATGGACGTGTACCGCAGCCCCTGCGATTCCCGGATCCTGAAGCAGGGATTGGCTACCCACGGAAGAAAGCTCGCCGGCATTAATGAAGACCAGGCAGATATTCCACAGGGGTTGACGGTTCTGCGTTGAAATAAGCCTTGCGATTTCAAGCAGGAGCGCCGAGCCCGCAGCTCCGTTGCTGGCGCCGGGAAAATACCCGCCGTCGGGCAGTGATCCCATGCCGCCGATTTCCGCCGATAAGACCAGGGTTCTATCGCTCCGGCCGGGAATCCAGCCGACGATATTCGCGGTTTCGATGATGGGAAAGGCTATATCGTAGCTCATGATGCCTCGGGCAATCATCGGAGATTCTGAAACGCCAGTCCCCGATGAATAAAGCGGGAGGGCAGAACTACTAACGGTCAGGGCGAATTCATTGCTGATGATGGCTATGGGTAGCTCGGCGGCGAACAGATTGTCCAGATCGGTATGCCGAATTTCCGCTCCCAGGAGAATTTCATTTTCGTAGTAGGTCGGGGGTGAACTGAGCAGCAGGGCCCTGGCGCCGGCATCCTTCGCCCGCTGTACCGCCCGCATATCCAGGCGCGGGGCCTGGATTATCGCAATCCGGTTTTCCAGAAGGGACGGATCGGTATCGAATAAGCGCTCTCCGAGCAGAATGAATTCTCCGGCGAAATCCATGCCGTCGATGGAACTCCAGGGCAGGATTGAATAATCCCGATACAGCCGCGCTTCCCTCCGCCCGCCCTCAATTCCGTCGATAGCAAAACGGGCATCGCTGATGCTGCTGGCGGCAAGGGCGAAGTTCTGCCGATAGACCCCGGTATCCGGGGAAGGATTGATGCCTGCCATTTCCAGCTCATCGATCAGGAAATCAAGGGCCGCCAGGTTCCCTTCGCTTCCGGGAAAGCGTCCCTCCAGTTCAGGGGAGCTGAGGTACCGCAGGTCGCGCATTACCCGCGCAATTTCGAAATCCGTCGCATCTACTCCCGAGCTTGTTTGAACGATGTGGATAATAAGCATCAGAACCGGTATCAGCACCGGAACAAGCGGCAGACGGGGAAAAAAGGGGGATCGGTCCGTGTTCCTGCCCGGTTTATGCCGATGCCGCACGGGGCTGCTTTTCATTCCAGCGGCTATGAATATTTTCTATGGTTTCCCTGATGGAGAGGAAGATGTCGATGAGTTCGGGATCGAACTGCTTGCCTGCCTTGTTTTTCATATAACCGATGGCGGTCTCGATATCCCAGGCTTCCTTGTAGCTGCGCTTGGACACGAGTGCGTCGAACACGTCGGCGATGGCGGAAATCCGGCCGGCCAGGGGGATTTGCTTCCCGCTCAGGCCCGGTCCCTTCGGCAGCTGGTCTGAGAAGATATCATGAACCCTGCCCGGATAGCCCCTGCCATCCCAGCGCTCGTGGTGGCTCAAGGTGACCTCAAAGGCGACCCGGTCCCATACCGAAGTCCGGCGGTGGAATAAGCGGGCCCCGAAAATGGTATGCCAGACCATTATTTCCTTGTCTTCCTCGGTAAAGGCGTCGCCCTTGGACAGCACCGCCGGGTCAATCCCCACCTTTCCGATATCGTGGAGAATCGTCGCCAACCGCAGCGCTTCCTTTCCCCGATTGCGCTGGGCCAGGGGGGTGCCGTTTTTGATGGCGTACGCATCGAACAGGGCTGCCGCATATTCCCCGACCCGTTCCGCGTGCTTCTGGGTTTCATGGGGATCCCGCAATTGGCTGATCTCCACCAGGCGCATTATCATCTGCTTTGCGAATTCGACTTTCTCCATGGCAAGCGCCGCATGCTGGGCGAACAGCGATATGGAAAGCCGGTGCTGCTGTGAGAATGCCACGCTTTCCCCCATATCGTTTTTGGCGTTTATCAGCTGAATCACCCCGAGGCATTCGCCTTCGGAATTTTTCAGCGGCACCGCCATAATGGATTGGGTGTGATAGTTGCTTTTTTTATCGAACTCGGGGTTGAACTGATAGGAGAGATGTTCCGGCAGGGCGTATACGTCATCTATCAGGAGAGACTGACCGGAGAGAGCCACGAATCCCGCGATCGATTTTGCATCCACCGGGATTGAATGATTGGTATAGACGTATTTGTTCTGCTGATGGCCCTGGCTGAACAAGGTATCGTTCTCTATATGGGCAAAATACAGCTGGCCGTCCTTCTGGTGGTAGAGGGTGCCGGCATCGGCGCCTACGAAGGTTCTCGCCTCATGCAGGATATTCTCCAGCAGGATATCCATATCCTTGTAGGCGTGAAGGCGTTCGATTATGGTCAGCAGCTGATCTGCATCTTGTACTTTCGACATATTCCTATCATACACCGACTGGCAGGATGAATCAAAAGGCCTTCGAAACGCTGCGCTCCGGGAGCGCGCCGTTATGAGGACTTCGTCTTCCCCTTGCGCCGTTCGTCCTCCAGTTTTTCCAGTAATTCCTCGGCTTTCATTCCGTACAGTTCCGGGAGAAAGGCATCGGGAATTTTCTCCATTCCCTTGGCTTCGGGTGGAAGCGGTCGGGTTTCCCGGGCTTTGGCCGTATAGAACCAGCCGATACGCTGGGTCCTTCCGTCCCGCATGGTCATGGCGCTGAATTTCCTGATATCGCCCCAGGGTACCTGGTGATCCCGAAACAGAACCCGGTAGCGGAGCACGTCTTCTTCGATGGACAGGAATGCGCTGCCCGGGACTAACTGGATCAGGAAATTCACTCCGGCCAGGGTGCCGAAAATGATTCCCGACCAGCCGAGTACCGGCTGGTTTGCTCGAATGGCGAAACCGGAAACCACGAATCCGACCATGGCCACCAGCAACAGCATGGTCCGGGTCTTAGGGGGGTAGTATTTCATGGATGCTCCTCGATTACTTCGACTATTCTACCATGCATATGCCTGTGGCGCCTGACCTCCGGGGCCGGGAAAAATTTCATCCAGGGATTTCAAGATCTCCTCACTTAATTCCAGGGATGCGGCATGGGCGGCACTCTCCAACTGTTCGATATTCCGGGGGCCGATGATCGGCGCGGTAACAGCCGGCTGGTGAAGGAGCCAGGCCAGGGCCACTGCTGCCGGTGTTTCCCCGAGATCCCTGCAGAGGGACTCGAAGGCCTCCAGCTGGGACCGCTTCGACTCGACCCGCTTACGGAAGTCTTCATTGGCTCTGCGCCCATTCGCCGCTTTTTCCAGCGCCCCGCCAAGGAGCCCCCCGGCCAGCGGGCTCCAGGGAATAATGCCCATGCCGTAATGCTCCGCCGCGGGAAGCACCTCCAGCTCGACCATGCGGTTATCGAGGTTGTACACGCTCTGCTCAGAGACCAGCCCGGTCATCCCCCGCCTTGCCGCCTCCTGATTCGCTGTTGCCAGGTCCCAGCCGGCGAAGTTGCTGGAACCGGCGTAGATTCCCTTCCCCTGTTTGATCAGCGAATCGTAGGC
>CAWZYW010000108.1:0-7276 GCA_963966255.1 uncultured Salinispira sp.
ATACCAGCAGGTTGCCCAGGGCATGAAGCGGCAGAAGCAGCAGCCAGGGAATAAATCCGATGATGAAATCGATGATCCGGCTGCGGCGCCGGAAGGTGGGCATCAGACCCCGGAGCAGGGCTTCCTGGTGTTTGTATGCCCCGCCGACGGCCACGAAGAAGCGGAACAGCGCCCAGCTGGCCCCGCCCTTGGCTTTCAGGCTTTTGTAGATCCCCGCCTGCAGGCTTTCCCAGATCCGGGGAACCGAGGCCATCCAGGTGGGTTTCACCTTGGCCAGGTCCGCCAGGAGGATGGGCCCCAGGGGTTTGGAATACGCCAGGGCCGTACCGTTGGCGATGGAGATGTACTGCATGACCCGCTCGAAGCTGTGCCAGACCGGAAGCACGCAGAGCCAGGTATCCCCCGGGGCGATGGCGATCTTATTATCGATGAACAGGGCCTGGACCAGGAAGTTCCAGTGGTTGATCATGACCCCCTTGGGTTCACCGGTGGTGCCGGAGGTGAAAATGATGGTGGCAAGATCCTCGGGCTTGGCATCTTCCACCCGCTCGATGAGCATTTCCCGGTGAGTATCGATGCTCGCCTTCCCGGCCTCAAGGACCTGGGAGAAAGTCATGAGCTTGCAGCCGGCGGGCAGGGCCTTTTGCAGGTCCTCCAGACTTTCGGCGGCATCCGAAGCCGGTTCATCGAAGAGAATCCAGGTCTTCAGATCCTTCACTTCTGAGGCATGGGCCAGAACCTTCTTCAGCTGTGCCGTGTTTTCGAAGATCGCGGTCTTTGCTTCGACGGTCTTCAAGATATAGACCAGCTCGGCGGGCATGGTGTCGTTGCCCCGGGGAACGTCGGCGGCACCGACGGCCAGCAGGCCAAGGTCGGCCAACAGCCATTCTTTGCGGTTCTCAGAAATCAGGCCCACCAGGGCCCCGGGTTCAACCCCGATCTCGTGAAAGCCCGCGGCGGTGACGTACATCTCCTCCACCAGCTGGGGGTAGGTGGTGGGCTGAAACTCGCCGTTGGCGTCCTTGCTGAGCTGAGCCACCGCATCGGGCCAGCGCTCTGAGCCGAGAATCAGCTGCTGGGGTATGGTTCGTTTTTCGTATTCCATGGGATCCCTCTTTGTGCGCGATAGTTGAATTATTGTTCATTATGGAGGGGGAAGGCCGAATTGACAAGCGCGATTGCCCGCCGGGGTTCATCCCGATACTATTGACCCATGAAGTTCAGCCTCCCCCACGCACATACCTTCCGGGCGGCATTCGCCACCAGCCTGCCGGTGCTCTTCGGCTACCTCTCCATCGGTTTCGCCTACGGCTTCCTGCTGGTCAAGGCGGGGTTCGCCTGGTTCTGGGCACCGGTCAGCGGCATCCTGATATTCGCCGGGGCGGCACAGTTCCTGTCCATCGGCATGCTGGCCTCGGGCCGGAGCATCGGCGAGATGTTTCTGGCGGTGCTCCTGATCAATGCCCGCCATATGGTATACGGCTTCAGCCTGCTTGAGCGCTTCAGGGCGTTTTCCCGGTTCCGGGCCTACCTGATATTCGGGCTCACCGACGAAACCTACGGCCTGCTCACCACCGTGGAACCGCCGGCCGGCGCCGACGCCGAAGTCTTCGATGCCCTGGTCACGGGGCTGAATCAGTCCTACTGGGTCAGCGGCAGCACCATGGGAGCGCTGTTCGGCAGCGTCCTTGCCTGGGACGCCCCGGGCATTGAGTTTTCCATGACGGCGCTGTTCACCGTCCTTCTGGTTGAGCAAATCCGTTCGCTACGGAGGCCCGGACCCTTCCTCATCGCCCTGGGGGTATGCGTCGCGCTGTATCTCGTCGGTCTGAAGGAGCAGTCGCTTCTTCTGGGCATCGTTCTTTCGGCCATCGGGGTGTTTTTTCTTCCCCGGAAGGGGGCGGGGGATGCTTAGCGGTTTCTGGTACATCGCACTGGGAATCCTGGCCATGGCGCTGGCCACCCTGATTACCCGGGTCTTCCCCTTCGCGCTGTTCAGCCGGCGCCAGGTCCCCGAGTGGCTGGTCAGGGGCGCCCGGCTGATCCCCGGCGCCGTCATGCTGGTACTGGTGTTCCCCAGCATGCCGCTTCGGCTCAGCAATCTCGCACCGGATCTCTGGATACCCTGGCTTTCGGTGGCCGTCACCGCCGCAGCGCACTGGTACTTCCGCCATCCATTGTTCAGCATCATCCTCGGGACCGCATGCTACATGCTGCTGAGTGCGCTGCTGATGTAAACGAAGGATAGCGCGGCACCGTCCGCCGGCGGCTCATGGATTCCAATGCCATCATCGGCATATTCGATGACCTGAGGCTGACTTTTGTCTGATGTAACAAAAACTTTGAACTATGAAAGCAAATTCCTTATTTTAATAGAATAAAGGTCATCATTGTGTACCCGAACACTGACCCCGCCTTGCAGCTTTCCCTGCGAAGAGATACTATTGAACGCGATTCAATTCAGGAGCAATAATGAATTTCGATGATATACGAGCCTACCCCCGGCGCCAGTTCCGGGCGTACTGGAAGCGCCTCACCGATGACCCCCACTTCCAGTCGCTGTTGCACAGCGCGGGAGAGGGTCTGGAAAACCTGCAGAAGGGCGTGAAGCGCATCCAGACCTGGGCCCAGTTCCGCAAGGTCATGGCCCGTCTGGTGGATTTCGTCATTGATCATACCACAGACGGCATCAGCTATTCTGGACTGGAAAACATTCCCCGGCGCAAGGGCGCCATTTATATTTCAACGCACCGCAGCACTTCCCTTGACCCGGTGCTTTTCAATCACATGCTCTATCGCCACAGCGGAAAAACCGCTTTCAATGCCGCCGGCGACAATCTGCTCCACACCCCCTGGCTGGGCCATCTTATCAGGCTCAACCGCGGCTTTATCGTGCGCCGGCAGATCGAAGATATGGACGAGAAACTTGAAGAGGCGAAAAAACTCTCGGCGTATATTCGCAGCCTCACCGACCGGGGTAAATCGGTCTGGATCGCCCAACGGGGCGGTCGGGCCAAGGACGGGGTGGACCGGACCGATTCAGCGGTACTGGCCATGCTCAAGATGGCCCACGATGAAAAAAGCTGGGAAGAGTTCAGCTCCCAGGTGGACCTGATTCCGGTAGCCATCAGCTACGAAGAAATTCCCCTGGACACCCTGCTAGTGAAGGACCATATGGGACTCGTGGACAAAAGCGACTCACGGCGGGACAGCGCCCAGGTCATGGATGAACTGCGCCAACCCAAACGCCGGATTCATATCCACCTCTCCCCGGCGGTCCGGGCCGCGAAACGCAAGGATATCGTCGGCGGAATCGACCGGAGCATCGTCAACGGGGTTCGGCTCTGGGATTCGAACCATCAGGCTGCGAATCTCCTCGAACAGCTGAAGACCGGGGTAAGTTCCGGCGGCTCCTGGATCGCCGATAAAGTGAAAGCATTAAACCCCGAGCTGGCGAAGAAGCTGCTGGAGCTCTATGCCGCTCCGGTTATCAGCCGCCGCACCCTGGAAGGCAGATAGACTGGAAGTCCCCGGTGCCGATGCCAAGTTGACGTCAATCGGCGTTGGTACCATAGTATTAATGTGACATCTCCGCCGGCAATCTACATCAGCTATATACTCCGGGAGCTGATTTCCCCGATCAACTATCTGATTGCACTGCTCATAGGGGTGCTCATCAATCTCCTGCAGGGCGGTTCACCGATGTTTTCCGCGGTTCCCTATCTGGTTCCCGTGGCAGTTCAGGCCCTTTCCAAAGGCACGGTAAAATTCCGATCCCGCGAGATGCACCTGCTGGTTCAGCTCCCGAAGGAGCGGATTGACCCCGCCTTCGTTATGGGTCCCGACGGGGAGGTGCTGGCATGCTCCGGAAATACCGAGCTCCTGTTCGAGAAGCACGGCATCCGTCGGTTGAGCGATCTGGTCTGCCGGGACCAATTTGTTCAGATGATGCTGGAGGTGGAGGACAGCGGCGAGGTAAGCATCAGGGAATGCTACGCGCCCCTGGTGGAGAAATGGTACTCAGTGGTCATCAAAAAGCCCGGTCCCCGGCAGGAATACCTGGTCTGGTTCGATGATATCAGTGAACGCAAGAATCTTGATTTGAGGCTGCAAAGCCTACGGAGCTACAGCAATGAAATCCTGAATTCGGTCGATGAAATCGCCGGGGTGCGGACCGGATTCGTCCACCTGGCCAGACTGATCCTCGGCAACGGCTTCCAGGCCGTCTTTATCACCGAAGAAGACGATGGTGGGACCCACCGGGGGTCGGTATTCCGCCTGGTGGACGGCGAACCGAGCGCTTCACCGGTAATCGGGATCGATGCCGGAGACGCTGCTCCGATTCTTCTGTCCCGCCGGACCTCCCGGCTCTTCAGCGCCCACCAGGAGGAATTCGGTGGCCAGGACGGCTTCGACCGGACCTTCGACTTCGATGATCAGGTCCGGAATTTCATCGGCGCTCCGGTGTTCAATTTCATAAATTACCATGAAGGGCGAATATCCCTCATCGCGTTCAACCGGGACGGGGGCATCGCCGAGGGAGACCGGGTCTTCATCGAGACCGCCGTGAATACCGCGCGGACGGTGCGCTCCCTCACTGACCTGGTCATCGACAATGACCAGAAATTCGTCCAGGGCATCATGGGGCTGTGCGCCGCCAGCGAGTTTTCCGATGAGATTACCGGGCAGCACATTTTCCGGGTAAACCTCTACGCGGCACTGCTGGCGGAAAAGCTGGGGATGGAGCCCCAGGGCATCAGGACCATCGGACAGGTGGCGGCGATTCACGACATCGGGAAGGTGGCAATTCCCCATATCATCAAGCTGCCCAGGAAACTCAGCGACCAGGAGCGGGCGGTGATGCAGATGCATCCGGCCTACGGCGCCCGGATTCTCGAGCAGATGATGTCCTACGAGGACCATGTGGATCCCCGATTGAAGATGGCCTACCAGATCGCCCTGCATCACCATCAGACCTGGATCGGAAGCGGCTATCCCAACGTCATGTCACCGGAAGGTGAGCTGCAGGTGATCACCGACCCGACGGATCCCGAGTATCTCCGCAACCGCCCGCTCAAGGGCCGGGAAATTCCCCGGGTGTCCCTCATCGTGGCAATTTCCGATACCTACGACGCCCTGAGAGCCCAAAGGCAGTACAAGGAAGGATTCTCCCATGCCAAAACCATGGAAATTCTGGCAAGAGATGATTTCACCGGACTCAGCGGTGAGGAACGCTTCGGTCCGGAAATCTATCAGCTTTTCCTGGATATTCACCGGGATTTCGAAACGATCTACGAAGATCATCAGGACGACGGAGCAGCTGCGTCTTAAAGTTTCCGGGATCCTTCATCCCAGACGATCTCCGGGCATTTGTGAAAATCGGCGAATCGCTGTAATTCCGATTCCAGCGCATCATCGAATGCCGGGACATTCCACGCCCCCGGGACCAGATGCAGGCTGATGATCCGGAAACGGCCTTCCACCCGCTCGGCCTTGGCATCCAGAAGGCCGGCGAATCCCTCCCGGGTGAATATCGGCAGGGTAAAGTACCCGTAGCGCCGCTTCGGCGCCGGTACGTAGCATTCGATCTGGTAATTCACGCCGAACAGCTCGGCCAGCCAGGGCCGGTTGATCACCAGGGAATCGAAGGGTGAGACGATACGCAGAGATTCGGATTCACCGGGCTTGCCTTCCAGGAAGGACGGCCGGCAATACCAGATGCCCGAGTCATCCACATCCAGTGAAATCAGGCTCCCATCCTCCAGCTCCTCCTCGATTCGACGGGGTATATAACTGACTCCGTCCTTGTGCTGACTCTTGATATGAGGCCAGCGGCTGATCCCCTGGCTTTTCATGCTCAAATCGATGATGTGGGAAGCCATCTCCCTTTCATCGGGAAGGCTGGTGTCGATACCTTCTGGCAGCACATCCTCGGGCAGGGCGTACAGCTTCTGGAAATTCCGCCTTCCCGCCACAAGAAGCCGGCCCTGCTGAAACAGGATTTCAAGGGCCATCTTCGCGGGCTTCCAGTCCCACCACTGCCCTCCGCCGGAGTCGGCGGGTCGTTTGAAATCCCGACTCATCAGGGGACCTTCGTCCCGGATGCGATCATGGACATCCTTCAATAGCTTCGCATCGAGCTTCATGCCGAAAAACGCCTCCCTGCGCATCCGCTCCATCCTGGGCAGGCAATAGCGGAAACGGTTCATCGGCAGGTACGCGGCGGCATGGCTCCAGTATTCGAACACTTCCCGCTGCTCGACTGAATCATCGAGCTGAACGGGGGAATACCCTTCAATTCGGTTATAGAGGGCATGATGATGGGCCCGGGTGATCCGGGAGATGGTATCGATCTGGATATAGCCCCAGCGATCAAGGGCTTCGGCGACGGGATCCGACGGATGCCGGGCGGATATCTTTTCGAAAAAGCGATTGAGGATGAGGGTACGGACTTCTGCGAGGCTGACGGAAACAGGTTTCATGTCACCATTGTACCCTCCGCCGGCACCCTCACCAAGGGATCGGGGGAAGGTACGGCGCCGGATATCAGTCGTTTTCGGGGCACCACTATATTTCCGATCTTTTTGTTCAATATATTGAATAATCCTCTTTACAAGCGGAAATATCGGGATATGATTAGACACAGGAGGCTTGCGTATGAGCAGCGATCCGTTCGTGTCGGAAGTCGATTTTATCATCCGTATCGCCGGCGAAGCCGGGGAAGGGGTGATCAGCTGCGGAGAGCTTTTTGCGAAAGCGGCTTCCCGCACCCAGTACCACGTATTCACCTTTATCACCTATCCCGCCGAAATGAAGGGCGGTTATTCGATGATACAAATTCGCGTCCGGGACAACACGATCTACTCCCTGGGCAGCAAGGTAGACTACCTGGTGGCATTCAATCAGAGGGGGTATGACCGGAGCATTGAAGATGTCCGGCCCGGCGGGGTGATGTACTACGACCCCGACACGGTTTCCCCCGCAGAGCATGAAGACATATACTGCGTGCCGGTGCCCTTCACCCGGATTGCCAAGGAGAAAAGCGGATCGGACCGGAGCAAGAATGCCGTGGTCCAGGGCCTGCTGGGTTATCTGTTCGGCGTCGAAAAAAAGGTTTCCGCCAAACTGCTCACCGAGCGCTATGGTAAAAAAGGGTCGGTGCTGCTGGATAAAAATCTCGTCGCCCTGGAGGCTGGCTTTGCTTTCGGGGAGGAACAGAAGCTGGAGAAGCGCTTTAAGCTATCCGCCGGCCCCCCTGCCAAGGACAACTATATGT
>CAWZYW010000109.1:0-7269 GCA_963966255.1 uncultured Salinispira sp.
GGATGGTGCCCTTGAGTTTCTTAACCGCCGCTTTTACTGCCGAAAGACCGACGCCCTTCCCGGATACCGAATCACCGCTCTCGGATGTGCTGAAGCCGCTGCGGAACAGGAGTTTGATCAGGTCGCCGCGCTTCACCGACTCTGCGTCATCGATGAGCCCCCGGGACAACGCCTTTCTTGCCACAGCCCTGAAATCTATGCCCCGGCCGTCATCGGAGAAACGCATGGAAATCTGGTTCTCATGAGAGCTGATGTGGAGCGCTATCTGTCCCTCCGGAGTTTTTCCCTGTTCTTCCCGTTCCCAGGGGCTCTCGATGCCATGATCCACCATGTTTCGGATGATATGCACCGCCGAATTGGTCAGTTCGCGGTATCGGTCGGGGAGCACCAGGAAATCGCCTCCGTGGATTTCCAAATCCTCGAGCTTTTTGCCCAAGCGGCTGGCAAGAGAACGGGCCATATGCGGGTATTGGGAAAACATGTTGCGGAAGGGAACCATGTAGAAACTCTGAAGCGATGAATACAGACGCTGATCGCCGGCATAGTGTTCGTGGATATAATGCAGAAGCTGCTGAAATTGCCGGCGGGGAACCTGAACCGCATCCACCCCCTTCAGCCAGTCCTCTCCCAGGGTATCGACGATTCTCCGCAATTCCTGGAAGTATATCCGCTTGAGAGCCAATCCCTGACCGCGGAAGTCCACCGATTCCTCCAGAGTCAGCATATCGGCGATATACGTTTCCATCTCATCGACCAGGTCGTGGGTGTTGATAAAGTGGAAAAAGGAAAGATTGCCCTTGAAGGTGTGCAGAAGTCGCTGCAGATTCTGCAGCCGGCGCGGGTCCTGTACTTCACTGGCAATAATGGAATCAAGTTGGAAGAACACCTCCTCGGCATCACGGAGAAGATCCCGAAAGTAATTCTGATGGCTTACGGCGGTAAAGACCATGGCTTTTCCCCGCTCCTCCTGGGCCAGCTGCTGACTCAGGGTCTTGCTTACGGTGATGTCGGTGAGTCCCACCAGAACCCGATCCGGGGGCAGGAATCGATAGACCACCTGGGTGAGCTTTTCACCGACTTTCAGCTCATCCTCGAACAGATCGAATACCACGTCGGCGTTTGCCTTCCCTTCAAAAAGCAGTTCGATTCCCTGAGAGAAATCGTCGCGGTCCAGATCAGTCCCGAACAGCAGGCTTCGCACGTCGCTGCCGGCGATTTCCCGGCCAAAAAAATCCCGGCAGAACGACGAATGTTCAGGAAGGATCTTGAACTGCCGATCGAAAGTGAACACCGCCTGGCCGCTGATATCGAGCATGCTGCGGATAGAACTGGTTCTCTGCCCGACGGCGAACTCCAGTTCTTCATTCGCCTCCACCAGCAGGTCGCGGCTGCGGCCGGTATAGAACCCCGCGAAGGCCAGTATCAACGGAGCGGTACCGATGATTATCAGCAGACTGCTGCCGGGCAGCCCGAGGATCTCGAGAAAGAGCAGACCGAGAAGAGGAAAGGCAAGGCCGACGGCAAAGCCGATAATGCTGTATTTCCGCTGTAGTAAAACGCTCTTTTTCATAATTACCGCACTATTTTTAATGTTATTGAGTTATTGTATCGCTGTCAAACGCTATCTACTCATCCTGTGTAAAATATGGTATTTCTGTCAGGTATGCATCGATCCGCCACTGACACTTCCGGCCTGTTGCCTCAGATTCTCCTGATGATCGCCGCAAGCCTGAGCTTCGCGCTGATGGGAGTATTCGTCCGACTGGCCTCCGGCACCCACGTTATTTGGAAGGTTTTCTTTCGCAATCTGGTGGTCCTCCTGGTGATCCTTATCACGGTTCCGCCGCGCCGCTGGCCCATGCTCATCGGAACGCCCGGGCAGCGGGGTCTGCTTATTGCCCGGGGATTGGCCGGCACCCTGGGGGTGCTCGGATATTTTATCGGGATCCAGTTCCTGCCGCTGGCGAACGCATCGCTGCTGAACCGGCTGAACCCGTTTTTCGTGGCGGCGTTCGGCGCCATATTCCTCCATCAGCCGATACGCTGGAATCAGGCCCTGGCCATGGCGCTGGCCTTCGCCGGGGCCATCATGGTCATCGAACCCGGCGGAACATTTCCCGTATGGCCCACCGCTGCGGCGCTCTCTTCAGCAATGTTCGCGGGCCTGGCCTATGCGATCATCCGGCGCATCTCAGACCGGGAAGATCCAAGGACCGTTATGGCCTATTTCGCAGTCCTGAGCCTGGCCTCGACCCTCCCGCTGATCGCGATACTCGCTGCCCCCCTGGTCATCGCCGAGCTTCCCTGGCTGGCGGGCATCGGCCTGTTCGCCGCAGGAGGTCAGGCGTTATTGACTATGGCCTACCGTCGGGGCCATGCGGCAACCGTCTCGGCCTTCGGGTATTCCAATGTAATTTTCGCTGCCATTCTCGGGTTTCTCCTGTATGATGAGAGGGGCAGCCTGTGGTTTTTCACCGGCGCCGGGCTGATATTCATCAGCCTGCTCATACTGTATTTCATCGGAAGGAGAACCGACGGCGATGGGAGAAACCCAAGGACATGACCTGCCGGCAGGCGAGGGGGAACAAGCCCTGCGAATGATAATCACCGGGGGCACCTTCGACAAAGAGTACGACGCCCTGAAGGGTGAGCTCAGCTTCAGCGACAGCCACCTGCCGGGCATAATGCGAACCGTGCGCTGCACCCTGCCGATCATCATGGAAATCAATCAGTTGACCGACAGCCTGGACATGACCGAAGAAGACCGGGCCACCATTGCCGATTCCTGCGCCGACGCCGCCGAAAAACTCATCGTGATAACCCACGGGACCGATACCATGACGGTCACCGCCGAACTGCTGGCTGCGAGAAACTTCGAGAAGACAATTGTCTTAACCGGGGCAATGGTCCCATATTCCGTAAGAGGATCCGACGCCCTGTTCAATCTGGGCTGCGCCATTTCCGCCGTCCAAACCCTGGGTGAGGGGGTCTACATCTGCATGAATGGCCGGATCTTCCCCGCCGGCGCCGTCCGTAAGGACCGGGACCGGGGCGTTTTCGTCGACATCTGAGACCCGAGAATCATCGCCGCCGGTTAGCACGGCTACTTCCCCCCGCTCCCGCAGTATGGTTGCCGAAACCAAAAGCCCCGGCCGGTATACGCTGGTACGGTTACGACCGGAGCGCTTGCTTTCGTAGAGCGCCTTGTCGGCCTGTTCGAGCAGAGTATCCGCATCGACCTGATTTAATGGGTGGATGGCCGAACAGCCCAGGCTCACTGTGACCGATAGTTTCTTTCCCTGATAGTATATTTCCTGTTCGGCGATGATCAGGCGCAGGCGCTCGGCGATGGCCCAGCTCTGCTGCCGGTTGGTCCGCGGCAGCATGATGGTGAACTCCTCCCCGCCGAAGCGGGCCGCGAGATCGCTACGCCGTAATGCGTGATTCAGGGACGAGGCGATGCGCGTGATAACCAGATCTCCGGCCAAATGCCCGTAGTTATCGTTGAAGCCCTTAAAATGGTCGATATCCATGACGATGAGTCCAAGTCCCTGGTCGAAATCCCGGGATACGGCAATCTCTTCGGTGAGGCGCTTGATAAAAAAGCCGTGGTTGAACAGATGGGTCTTCGCATCGGTCACTGCGCTGAGGTAGTGAATATTATTCTGAATAGTGATGGATGTGAAATTCATCAGCCGGTCCAGATAGTGCAGCTCTTCATCGAAGTAATGAGGTTCGAAGATCTTCGAGCTCACCAGGATAATGCCATACAGGCCGTTTAATCCGACTATGGGCACCACTATTTCCGGGTTAAAGCTTTTCAGTTTCTCGGTAGTTTCAGGATGCTCGAACTTGAATTCGAAGAGTTCGAACTGAAGGGTCTGGGGATACTGGATGAAAAATGGTTCGAACTGGTCGAGGGTGCTGATATCGATTTTGAAGTCGTAGGGTTTCAGGGTGCGATAACCATAATGCTGTACATTGCCGCTGCGGTCCTGGAGGATAAACACCAGCTTTTCGGGAATGAACCGATCGGAAATGCAGTCAACCACATATTCCAATAGGCTTTCCAGGCTCGTTTTGGAAAAAACTTCGGTAGCCTGCTGAAGCAATTCTTCCAGATCACTCACTCTCTTCTGCTGAGCATCGATTTCATCGAACACGCCGATGGTTTGCAGGAGATTGTAATTCTCGAGAACCCTGGGATCATTGCTAAAAGCCGACTTCATAGCGATTTCTAATGATCGTGGTGATGACCGTGCTCGTCGTGAACATGGCCGTGATCCAGTTCTTCAGGCGTGGCATCCCGGATCTCAAGGACCTGAGCCTGGAAATGTATATCCATGCCTGCCAACGGATGGTTCGCGTTGATTTTCACCTCGCCCCCGGATACGTCTTCGACCCGGCAGTAACGCAGCTCGCCGTGGATCTCGGCCTCGAATTCCAGCCCAACCTGCAGATCGTCATTATCTATATTGATCTGATCCCGGGCGACCGCGAAAAGCAGTTCCTGGTCGTACTCGCCGAATGCCTTGGCCGCGGGGACCACGGTGTCCACCCGGTCGCCCACCGACTTACCCGCCAGGCTCTCTTCGATGCCGGGCGCGAGGAACTCGGTTCCGTGGATGTACGGAAGATTACCGTTCTCTTCCGAGCTGTCCAGGAGCTCGCCGTCCGCATCTTCGAGGCGGTATGATATGGTCACCACTTTGTTGTTCTGTACCGTCATGGAGTCCCCTCGTTTTTAAATTTCTCATGCCACGCATCGAACTCATCGATGGGTATCGGCCTGCTGTAATAATATCCCTGGGCATCCCGGCAACCGAGCTTTCGGATGAAATCGAGCTGGCCCGGGGTCTCGATACCTTCGGCGATGGTACTCAGGCCGAGATTATTCGCCATGCTCACGATCAGTTCGCTGATGGTACGGGCCCGTTCGTCCTCTTCCAGATTCATAACAAAAGACCGGTCGACCTTCAGGCGCTGTATCGGCAGCCGGAGAAGATAATTAAGGGATGAGTACCCTGTTCCGAAGTCGTCGATTGATATGTCGAAACCGAGGTTGTTCAATTCTTCGAGCAGGGGGATCACCGATTCGACTTCGCTCATCAGCGTGCTCTCGGTAATTTCCAGCTCGA
Organism: uncultured Salinispira sp.; assembly: GCA_963966255.1. GTDB lineage: Bacteria > Spirochaetota > Spirochaetia > DSM-27196 > Salinispiraceae > Salinispira. The sequence continues at coordinate 5,139 of CAWZYW010000109.1, forward strand.
AATGCTCAGCCTTGATTTCCTCCTCACGGAGAATCTGTTTCAGGCTGGTTATAAAATCGGCATCGAGAAACTGACGGACCGATACGTTGATGGCAACCTTGAAATCGAGGATACCCCGAGCCTTCCATTCCGCCGCCTGTTTGCAGGACTTCCGGAAAATCTGTTTTCCGATATCGATGATCAGGCCGGTCGATTCCGCCACCGGGATGAAATCCGAAGGGGGCACGATGGTCCCGTCTTTCTTTACCCAGCGAACGAGTGATTCAACCCCGCTGAGCCGTTGATTCTGTATATCTATCTGAGGCTGGTAGTAAATAACGAATTCATCCTGACTGAGCGCGGGATGCAGGTCCCGGGTTATTTCCAGTCGCCGCTCAGCGGAATCCGCCATTTCATCGCTGTAATACTTGTACGAGGCATCCTGAGAGCCTTTTGCGATTTTCATCGCCATGTCGGCGTTTTTCAGGACGTCCACGCCTTCAAATCGCCTTCCTTCGAGCCTGGCCAAGCCTATGGTGGCGGAAACCGGAAACGGTGTTTCCTTGATGACAAACGGCCGCTCGAAGGGCGCAAGTAGCTGGCTGGGATGAAGGTCCCGCTCAGGACCCAGTATTCCGAAGGTGTCTCCGCCGATCCGGGCCAGGGTATACTCTTCGGTGAGGGAGGGCAGATTCGCCAGACGGTCGGCGATGGCCTGGATCAACAGGTCTCCGTTCTTATGGCCAAGGGCGTTATTCAGGGCGGAGAAGTGGTCCACGTCGAGGACCGCCACGAAATAACGTTCCCCGCGGGTATCCAACGAGTTAATATCCAGCAGGAAACGCGTCCGGTTCGGCAGGCTGCACAACTGGTCGAAATAGGCGTACTGATTAAGCTGCCTGATCAGTCCGAAGTTCTTGAATCCGATGCCGATGCTTACTGCGAACACATCCAGCACTCTCCTCACCAGTTCATCGGGAGCCCTGGGCACATCCATGTAAAGGCAACCGCTGAGGCCTTCACTGCTGTCAATGTAAAGCGCCAGGCGATTTTCCTCGAAAATGCTTTTTCCCTCCGAAATCGTGCGGTTGATTATTTCGGCTATCTCCCGGTCGGGGATTTCCTCAATATAGAGATTGGTATGCCCGTTGAAAATACCGGAGGCACCGCTTACGAAGAGGGAACGACGCCCGCCGTTTCCGCCCAGGGCCTTCATTTCCATGGTCAGGAGGCCGTTGGCCTGGGACAGTCCGAGCATGGAAGCAGACTGGCTGAGGACGTCCTGGCAGTAGGTTTCGTAATCCGGTGAGTTGAAGATCGCATTGGTCGCTTCAATGATCTGCCGCATCCCGCCTTCGCCCTGCTGGATTGTATGGACCTGCTGATAACTGCGGACCGCGGTTGTCAGCGCAGTGATCAGGCGGGTGCGGGTCAACTCCGATTTCATGCGGTAGTCGTTGATATCGTAATTCTGTATGACTTCCAGTTCGGGGGCGTATCCCGGTTGTCCGGTGCGAAGGATGATCCTCGGGGCAACGAGCTTCATTTCGGTGCGGATGATCCGGGCGAGCTCCAGCCCGGAGTCGTCCTTTTCCATCACCACGTCAAGGAGGATCACGGCGATGTTGGTCTCCCGCTCAAGAATGCCCTTCGCTTCCGCCGCGGAATACGCGTGAATAAATGTCAGCGGGGCGTCGAGTATTTTTACATCTGATAGCGCCAGCGAGGTAACTTTGTGAACCTGGTCATCGTCGTCAACGACGAGGATCTTCCAGGGTTCTGTGTTATCTGCACTCCGATGATTTTCCGGTTCCGATCGAAACACAACCAAATCATTGGGAGGCGCGGCATTTGCTGACAAAAGACTCCCTCCTTGAAGCTCAATCACATCGGCAGGTACTTTCAGTCTAATTCAAAAATTTTTTTTTTACTAATCCATCAGGTAAAATCTCAATTCCGGTCCGGCGTGATTCCGGCGAGGATCGCATCGATATCATCCTGGCTCGAATCATCCTTCCGTTCATAAGCGAGCTCCTCGTTCACTCCGCGAAGCTTGCCCAACAGACCGAAAATGATCATAAACATGAATTTCACCGCGGCCTTCGGTCGTTTGTTGATACTCTTCAGGAATCCGTGGCGATTGATCTGGATA
>CAWZYW010000110.1:0-7212 GCA_963966255.1 uncultured Salinispira sp.
ACGTGCGCTATTGAACGCCAATTGAAAAACCTTGACACCTAAATAGGCGGTTGCTATACTTACTCAGCAATCCTAAGAATAAGGGGATAACCCCTGTTTTCGTTGAAAACAGTCCCCTGTACCTTCAAGGAGGAACTTAAATGAAGAAGTTCAACCTCGTAATTACTGCACTCCTGATCCTCAGCGTTGCTGCCTTCGCTGTTGATTTCGAGCCCAGTGTATCCGTAAGCGGTGAAGCTAGTGTCACCTTCACTTACGATCTCGATGCAGAAGCGTTCGACATCTCCAATGGTGCCGAAGCTGACCTGAATGTTGCCCTGATCGCTTCCACTTCTGTTGAAGAAGGCGAAGGCGAAGTTGTTGGTTACATTGAAATCAGCGGTATCGCTCTCGAGATCGTTGGTGTTGACGAAGGCTCTGGTACCGGCGTTCTTCGGACCAACGAAGACTTGGATCCCATGGAAGTTTTCGCTGCCATTTACCTGATGGGACCGACTCTGCACCTCAACATCACCAACACCAGCAATGATCTTGATTTCGCTGGCGCACCTGATTTCATTGATGATGGTGATCACATGGCTGTCACCACTGGGCTGGTCGAGACTGTAACCGATCTCAATCCTGACACCCTCCCCAGTGGCCAGGTTACCCTGGTATACGATACTGACATGATCGACGTATCCGTTGTTGTCGCTGATGATGATGACTTCGCTGGTAATGAGTTCGACTTCGGTTTCACCGTTGGCCTGGCCCCCGTTGAAGGCCTCACCGTTGACGCTGGTGTTATTCTCGATGCATCCGGCGACCTGGGTTTTGGCGGCGCGGTAGGTTACTCCCTCGATATCGCTTCTGTTAGCGTTGGAGTTGATTCTAACGATGCTGGCGACCTGGACATCGCTGCCTCTGTTGGTGTTGATGTAGGCGCAACCGTTGACGTTACCTTTGGTACCGACACCGAAAACAGCGACCTGATTGTTACTGCAAGCACCGGTACCTTGGTGGAAATGGTTACTCTCGCAGCAACCGTCGAGCTGGCAAATCTCGAAACCCTCGGTCTCCAGATTCTCCTCGATGCTGATCTTGGCGTTGTTACCCCCTACGCATACTTTGAGCTCGTTAATGAAGTTATGGGTATCAAAGTTGGTAGCGGCCTCAATGTTATCGAAAATGCTGACCTTGATCTTCACTATGTATCCTCTGATCTGGATAACGTAAACGGTAAGGTAGTATTTGAAATCGGCGTATCTTACTAATCCATTCGGACCAAGTAATCGGGCGGCCTCCTCGGAGGCCGCTTTTTTTGTATCTCCGGCGAAACCCGGTGGTTGTTTGAATAAATCTCCCAATTGGTGTACATTCGCATAAACGGATACAAATTATGAAAAAACTTCTGATTGCATTATTAGTGAGCGTTGTGCTTCTCCTGAGCGTATCGGCCCAGGAAGAAGTGAATTGGAAAGTAGTGAACTACCCACTGCTGGATCAGGAACTGATGTCCCAGGGAATTGCGGATATGATATCCCAGGGGTTTTATCCCGTCGGCATCGAAGTTTTGGCGGACCGGGATCTCTCGGTACTGTACGAGCGCTTTTTCTTCAACGCCGAACGGTACTACGTCCAGTATTTTTCGGATATCTCTAATCTCAGCCGGGATTTCGCAGCATTCCTCCAGGAGGGATGGGCCCCGGCGGACGTGGCGTTCTTCAACGACGGCATGTTCGCCCTGTTTATGGAAACCGGGGCGGATATGCGGGGCTGGCGGATGCTGTCGGTGGACGGCGAGAGCGACCGTGAACGGCAGCAGAGCATGGACCGTATCGTAACCGAATCCGCGGAGGCGGGCTACATCCCCTTCGGGCTCTCCCGTTACCAGGGGCGCCTGATGGTGGGCTTTACGACCCCCCATCGGTCCACCCACGCCGGAATTGAGGGAGGCTACCGGATCGAGGCCTACCCCAATGACGGGGTCAGTTTCGTCCGGGGAATCGACGCCCGGCTCGAAGAGGGCTATCACATCGCCGGATATCATTTCGACGAGGGTCAGGTTTACATCGCCTTCCTGAAATAATTACCCAGCTGCGAAGCGGCGCTTCCATAGTCCCGGTTTCAATAGGGAATACTACATTGGAGGTGTCGCATGAGCAGCACACTGAATTCAGTTCTTATCGACGGTAATCTCACCCGGGATCCGGAACTCCGAAGTACTCCGAAGGGTACCAAGGTCTGCAGTTTCGGTCTGGCCAGCAATCGCTTCTACGAGGTGAATGAGGAGCGGGTCAAGGAAGTGAACTTCTTTGACGTGGAGAGCTGGGCCAAGCTCGGAGAAGCCTGCGCCAACCACCTGGAGAAAGGCCGGGGGGTCAGGGTTATCGGCCGTCTCAAACAGGATCGCTGGCAGAACGAGGATGGCCAGAACCGCAGCCGGGTGAAGATCGTTGCCGATCACATCGTCTTCAAGCCCACCATCAAACGGGGGGATGAAGAAAACGACGGCGAGCTTGAAGAAGGGGTAGAATATTCCCTGGAAGGCTCTGATGCCCAGGAGCCCGCACTGCTGTAGCTTCTTCGCGCCGACGGCAGACGCCGCGGCAGTAATCTTCCCTTCAAGCCACCCGGATCATCGCAACCGATGGTCCGGGTATTTTATACTTGACCGCAGGTATAACATTTGATATTGTTTCATCAATGTCACATAAATATGCAGTTACAACTGAAACTAATCTCTCCAGCTGGTGGTGGCTCGGTTAACGTTCCGGGGTCCACATAGCTGCGGCGCCCTGGATATTTCCCAGGGATGCCGGCGGAGAAGAAGCCGATCATCCATGCGATGACCGGCTTTTTTTTGGTCTATTCGCCTGGGAAGTAAACGGCGCGATGAGACGGAGGAGAAGCATGAACAACCAATTAGTCAAAATCATTCCCGGGGACAAGTTCACCCCCTTGTCCCTGGCCCGAAAGCTCGGAGCCCGGGTGATCCTGGAATCCTCGACCTATCAGAAGGGCCGGGAACGATACTCCCTGTTGATGATCGATGAGGCGTTCACCCTGGTACAGAGAATCACCGAGGTGTTTATCAGTTTTCCTGTGGATGGCAGCCATAGCGTGGAGAAGCGGATCCGCAGTAAGGCCCGGGATATCCTGGATGTCCTGCGGTATTTTGCCGATCAGCACGGGTCAATGCATCAGGACTTTCCGTTTCCCGCCGGGGGCATTGGGTATTGCAGCTTTGAGTTCAGCCGGTTCTGCGACAATATTCCTATGCGGGAGAAACCTGACGAACTTGATCTCCCGGATGCGGCATATATTTTCGGGCACACTTTCGTAGTATTCGACCATTATACCGATCAGCTGTACCTGATCGCTCTGAACTACAAGGAGAAGTCAGTTGATCTGGAAGAGGCGATCCATAGAACCGAGCAGCGCATTAACGATCTGAACTTCAATTACCTTCAGGAAGAGGACCGCAGCTATCCGGTTGAGGAAGTGAGCCAGGAGTCCCATGCTGAACAGTACAGTGTTATGGTTGGAGCGGTACGAAAGGAAGTGGTTGCGGGAACCCTGCTGCAGGCGGTCCCAAGCCGGCGACGGCGGTACAAACCCGTCATGCCCGCCATTGAGGCATACCGGGCCCTGCGCCGGGCCAATCCCTCGCCCTATCTCTTTTATCTTGATTTCGGCACATATCAGCTCTTCGGCGCAAGCCCCGAAGTTCACGTCAAGGTTCGCGAGGGTCGAGCCATCGTGCGCCCGATAGCGGGTACCCGCAGGCGCGGGACCGATTCTGCCGAGGACCTGGGCCTGGAGAAGGAGCTGCTTGGCGATGAAAAAGAACGGGCCGAGCACCTGATGCTCGTCGACCTCGGGCGGAATGACCTTGGGCGGGTATGCAAGCCCGGGACGGTGCAGGTCACTGATCTCATGGTAATTGAGCGCTATTCCCGGGTGATGCACATCGTCAGTCAGGTCGAGGGCGAAATGGAAGAGGGTAAGACCGGGGTCGACGCTCTCAGAGCCACATTCCCTGCGGGAACCGTAAGCGGCGCTCCAAAAATACAGGCAATTAAGACCATCGACCGCTTGGAGCCGGTGCAGCGGCGTTTCTACTCCGGCGTGGTGGGTTATGTGGAACCAGGAGGAGATCTCGATACCTGCATCGCCATCCGTTCGGGTCTGTACAAGGACGGAATCCTCAACCTTCAGGCCGGCGGGGGTATCGTCTACGACAGCACCCCCGAGCGGGAACTGGAAGAAACCAATGAAAAAATGTCGGCCCTGCTGCGGGCCATCGGAGCGGGGGAGTAATATGATTTTGTTGATAGATAATTACGATTCGTTTACCCATAACCTCTATCAGTATTTCCGGGAGATCACCGACCGGGAAGTGAGGGTCGTTCGTCACGATGAGATCGACGTGGCTGGGGTGAGGGACATCGCCCCGGACTACATCGTCATCAGTCCCGGACCTGGCCGACCGGAGGACGCGGGAATCAGCCTGGAGGTCATTGAGGCCTTCGCCGGAGAGATCCCGATCCTTGGCGTATGCCTTGGCCACCAGGCCATTGCCCAGGCCTTCGGCGCGAGGATCGTCCAGGCCCAGCGCATCGTCCACGGTAAGGCGGAGGAAATCAGCCACGACGGGAAGGGCCTGTTCCGTTCCATACCCAAATCCTCCAGCTTCACCCGCTATCATTCCCTGGCAGTTGAAGAATCGACTTTGGACGATGCGTTCGAAATAACCAGCAGGGCCGCCGACGGCGAAATCATGGGAATCAGGCACCGGGAATTCACCCTTGAAGGAGTTCAGTTCCACCCGGAATCCATCGCATCGGAAGACGGCAAGACCCTTCTGAAAAACTTCATCCATTATCGGCGGGAACCATTTGTAGCCACCGAGCAGCTCCAGAAAGTCATAGCCGGCGATAACATGAGCGCGAATGAGGCGGAAGCCTTTATGACCGAGCTCACCGAGGGAAACCTTAGTGATGCCCAGATCGCCGGCTTCCTCACCGCGCTGAGCACCAAGGGGATCGTCGCCGAAGAAATCGCCGGTTGCGCCCGGGTGCTCCAGCAGAAACGGGTGCCGGTAAAATCCGACCGGCCGCTGCTGGATACCTGCGGTACCGGCGGGGACGGCCTTGGCACCTTCAACATCAGTTCCATGTCGGCGATTATCGCCGCAAGCTGCGGCGCAGTGGTGGCCAAGCATGGAAACCGGGCGGTGAGCTCGAAAAGCGGTTCGGCGGACTTTTATCGTGCCCTGGGCTTCGAAATCGATATCACTCCGGCGCAGTCCGAAGAACTGCTGCGGAAAAACGACTTCGCCTTCCTTTTCGCACCGCTGTATCACGGGGCCATGAAGTATGCGGCCCCTGCCCGCAAGGCCCTTAAAGTGAAGACCATCATGAATCTCCTCGGTCCCCTTGCGAACCCCGCCGGTGCCGAGTACCAGATCATCGGCGTCTATTCCGCAGAACTTGCTCCGGTAATCGCCGAGGCCGCCAGGATGTTGGGGGTAAAGCGAGGCATGATCGTTCACGGGCGGGACGGTGAGGATGAACTGTCGGTGTGCGATACCTCCCTGGTTGTGGAATTCGATGAAGAAAACGGAATCAGACAGTATGAATTCGATCCCTTCGAAAGCTGCGGCATTACCAGACATTCAGTAGGCGAGCTCCTGGGAGGCGATGCAAAAACCAATGCCGAACTCGCCCGGCAAATTCTGGGAGGCCAGGGGATCGAGGCGATTCGCGATGCGGTCTGTCTCAACGCCGGGGCGGCGTTGTACATCTACGGCATGGCCGAGGACATCGCAGAGGGCTATGCCCTGTGCCTGCGGTCATTAAAATCTGGAAAGGTAGCACGGAAAATCGAGGAAACAATATTCCTTTCACGTCAGCTGGCTGAAGAGGCGACGGGAAGCTGATGGCAGCGCGAATACTCGAGGAAATCGTCGATTCCCGACGCAAGCGTATTGCCCGGGACGGGTATGAGATGGGCTGTGGGGTGCCTGCCGAGCGACCAAGGGAACTGCCCCTCCGGGGTCCCGAGGCCTTCACCCGATCCCCCCTGGTCATTTGCGAGATCAAGCGGGGCAGTCCTTCCCGGGGCAGTATCAAAGCGGACCTGAATCCGGTTGATCAGGCCGGCCGCTACATTCGCTCGGGCGTAACGTCTATTTCGGTATTGACCGAACAGGACCGCTTTTCCGGTTCGCTTGATGATCTGATGGATGTCAAAAGGGCCTATCCCCAGGCAGCGCTGCTTCGCAAGGACTTTATCATCGATGAGAATGACATCGATGTCAGTTATCGGGCCGGAGCCGATGCGGTGCTGTTGATCGCCGCAATCCTGACCCCCGGGGAATTGGCTGCATTGCATCGAAAAGCCGCCGATCTGGGCATGTCCGCTCTGGTGGAGATCCATAATGAAGAAGAGCTCGGGCGGGTTCGCGCAGCGGGAATACGTCCGGCCCTGATGGGGATAAACGCCCGGGATCTTCGAAGCTTCCGGGTAGATTTGCTCGCCCCCCTGGAACTGAGGAAGCAGATCGACTGGCCATGTGACCTACTATTCGAATCTGGCATATTTGCACCCGAACAGGTCGCCCTTGCTGCCTTGGGTGGCTTCAGCGGCGTCCTGGTAGGGGAAGCTGCCGTCCGGGATCCCGGTCTGCCGGCTCGCCTGGGGCAGGGACTGGGCCGCCCTGAGGATTTCCCCGCCGCATCGGGTCCTTTCTTGTTTCATCTGATGCAACGCCGCCAGGCACCGTCACTTCGGCCCCTGGTGAAAATTTGCGGTATTGCAGGACGGGAAGATGCAGAGCTTGCGGCTGAACTCGGGGCTGATATTCTCGGGTTCGTATTCGCCGACAGTCCCCGACAGGCTTCGGTGCAACTGCTCGAAGATTTGGCGGAACTTGCGGCGATAAAGGTGGCGGTGGTCACCGATGCGCCGGATGCTGAGCTGGTAAACGCATGGCGCAAGGGGTGGATCGATGCATTCCAGTATCACGGGGATGATACTCCGGAGGAATGCCTCAAACGCGGACTTCCGTTTTATCCTGCGCTCAGACTTCGCAGCGAGGATCAGTGCCGTCGTATTATGGATTATGCATCCCCGCGAGTGCTGGTAGACGCGTGGAGTGACGCATCAGCCGGGGGCACCGGAAAGCGCCTGGATAGCCAGCTTGTTACATTGGCGGCAAGCCAGAAA
>CAWZYW010000111.1:0-7205 GCA_963966255.1 uncultured Salinispira sp.
GGAGATGTGTATAAGAGACAGGGGGTGGTGTGCACCCTGGATATCGCCGATCTGCCTCCGGGCCTCGGGGATCCGACGGATATCGCCCGTGCGGGTCTTCGCGAGCTTATGGATCGTCAGCTCATCGTAGGATATCAGCAACCAGTGGAGCTGCCGGATCTGACCAAGGCCCCCGATGAAGCGGCGGTGGAATATATGAACCGGGTCATTGCCCAACTCCTGGCCGAAGGCAAGATCGACATCAGGACCGATCTGACGATTCGCTTCACCGGGGATAAGCGGGTTCTGCACGATTTGCGGATACTTGCCGAGAACGGATACGGCGAGGATGATTTCGGTAACAATATCATGCTGCCGAAAGAACTCTCGTATCTGAAACGCTGAGCTTTAAAGCGACGGGTTTTCCTGATACAGTGGCCTCTGAACGGAGGCCCTACGTGCGTACAACCCTCAATATGGCGGCGATTCTCGCTGCCGGATTATTCTTCCTGATGCTTTCTTCCTGCGTGACATATATCAGGCCGGTATCCGCGGCCCAACTGGTTCCCGACCAGGGATACATCGCATTGCGCATGCACGACCGGACCCTCGCATTGGGGGAAACCGAGTCGGGCTACCAGATCCGGATCAGCCATCTGGATTCCGATGAAGACTACATCCTCTACTACGGCGACCGCGAAGAGCTTATAATCCTGGCCCTCCCGGAGGGAGCCTATGAGATCATCAGCATATCGAGGCTCATCCCTTCCGCCAACGGTGAGTCCGAATCGAAAAACCGCATTCAGATTCCTGATGAGTTGAGCCGGAACTTTTCCGTATCCGCGGGCAACATCACCTACCTGGGGGACAGCTGGGTGGAGTCCTTCAACCTGTCGATCATCAGCTTCGGGAAGAAGTTTCAGGCGGGCCGGGACTTCCCCAGGGCCCGGGAAGAGCTGAATGCCCGCTACGCGAATTTCAGTGAATTTGTACTGACCGACGGCTAGGCGGCGGGAAATGAGGCAGGCACCTTCCCCTTCCAGGGGTTCATCGTTCCGGCGAGTTGCAGTGCTTCTGCCGGTGCTTCTGCTCCTCCTGGCGATCCTGGGGGCGAACCGCCTGGTGCCCCAGTCGGAGGATATTACCGAACTGGTCAACCAGGCCCGGGCCATGCCACCGGTGTCCGGAACCGTCCACCTCGATCTGGCCTATCGGGGCCTGTTCCGACCCGGTGCGAGGCTGGACCTCTACCAACCCCTGACTTCATTCGAAACCGGAGAAGCCCCTCTGGTGGTGTTTTTCCACGGCGGGTCCTGGATCCGCGGAGACAAGGTAACCATACGCATCATCGATCGCTTTCTCCGGCGGATGCGCTTGGCGGGATACTTCGTGGCATCGGTGAATTACCGCAGCAATGTTCTGGGGGGATTCGCCGCCCCGGTGAATAACGCCACGAGGTCGGTCCTCTGGCTGAGGGAGCGGGCGGAACTCTACGGATATGACCCGGATAACATCGGACTCTACGGAATCTCCGCCGGTGGCCATGTGGCGCTGATGACTGAAGCGGATTTGAGGGACAGCGGGGCCATCTCATTTATATTGTCCGAATGCTCCCCGGTGGATCTGGTGGCCATGGCTGAAGGAGACGCATTTGAATCTTCGCCGGCCCTGAATATGCTGCCCGAATCGTATCTGCGGCGGCACAGCCCCATTGAGTATGTCTCCGGCGATATGCCGCCGGTGCTGATCTACCACGGCGATGCGGACCGGATCGTTCATGTGCGCCAGGCATATGAGCTCTTCGACGCGATCCGCGATGCCGGGGGCCGGGCAGAACTGGAGATCTATGAGGACGGCACCCATGCCTTCCTCGGCATGCCCGATTCCCTGTGGTATGAACAGGAAAGCCGGGCGCTTATTTTCATGGCCGAGAATTTTTTAAACTGATAAAGTCAGCCCCCGTCTTCGCTGATTTCGATCAGCTGATCCCCGGCAAAGGACATGCTGCACGCCTGACCGGTTTTCATGGTATTCCGCTTCACATAATCCCTGACGGTCAGGAACTGTCCTGAGAACCGGCCTTGCGAAATTTCAATCCGGTACTCATGGCGATCCCCCCGATATTGCTCGTCGATAATCCTGCCCCGGTATTCCCTTTCGGATTTCGCTGATATCCCGATATATTCCGGGCGGATCATCAGCGTGCGATCCCCGTCCTTGAGAAAATTCGCTTCTCCGAAAAACTCCGCGACATAACAGGATCGGGGACGTTCATAGAGCTCTTCCGGTTTGCCGGACTGGAGGATGCTGCCTTCCCGGATGATGGATATCCGTTCCGCCAGGGAATACACTTCATCTCGATCATGACTCACCACCAGGGCCGGAACATTCGCTGCCTTGATGATGCGGCGGATTTCCGGGAGCAGGCTGCGCTTCAGGCGCCGGTCCAGGCTGTTGAAGGGTTCATCCATCAGAAGAAGCTCCGGCTGAGGTGCCAGGGCCCGGGCGAGGGCCACACGCTGGGCCTGGCCGCCGGATATCCGGTGTGGATAGTGGTTCGCATACGGAGCCAGGTGTACCAGGTCGAGCATCCGTGTCACCCGCTCGGTCCTCATCTTCTTCTTCAATCCGTAGGCGATGTTCTCCGCCACGGTGAGATGGGGGAACAGGGCGTGATCCTGAAATACCAGGCCGATGTTCCGCTTTTCCGCTGGAATCGAAACCCCCGAATGAATATCAAACAAGGTTTTGCCGTTCAGGACTATGCTGCCCGCTGACGATCGCTCAAATCCGGCAATAATCCGGAGAAGGGTGGACTTGCCCGATCCGCTTTCCCCGGTGAGAGCGTGAATCTCCCCGGGAGCGATCTCCAGGTTCGCGTGGTCAACCGCCGCTTTTATCGAAGTTTTGAACCGGCGATGCAGTCCTTCCACCCGAAGACTGGATTGGTTTTGATCAGTCATTTCTTATTACCTCTCCCCATTGGAAAACCAGCACTCCCGCGATGCCGATGAGCACCAGCAGCATGGCGGGCAGGGAAGCCTCCTGAAGCATTTCATTGGAAGCCAGCTCGAAGCTGCGTACCGCCAGGGTGGTATAGTTAAAAGGCCTCAGGATCATGGTCAGGGGAAGTTCGCGGATCATTTCGAGAAAGCTCAGTGAAAAAGCGGCCAGCAGCACCCGTTTCATGTTCGGAAGGTGGACGTTCACCAGGGCGTGAATGCTGCCCCGGCCCAAGCTCCGGGCGGCTTCGTCGAACACCCTGAGCCGGTGTTCCATCTCGGCGGACACCGGTCGCTGGCCGACTGCGATGAAGCGGGTGGCGTAGCCGAACATCAGCAGGCCGATGGAGCCGGCGGCAAGCCAGGATCTCCCGGTCAGGGAAACCAGCCAGCTGCTCACCCCCAGGATCCCCAGGGCGATGACGGCTCCGGGAACCGAATGTCCCATCAGCGACAGATCGCTCAGGGCGATCAGGGGACGGTGGGGGCGGCGTACCCGGGAGTATCCGATGATCACCGCCAGGGAGGTGATGAGGAGCGCCGCGCCGATGCTCATAAGCATGGTATTGCCAAGACCCTCGAAGATCCCGCTCCAGCGGGCGTCAGGCAGCTCCCGAAGAGCCCATGTGCCCAGTCGGCCGACCGGGAGCACAAGCCCGAAAAACATAGGAACCGCCGCGAGGATCAGGGCCTGCATGCCCCGTAGGCCCCGCAGGGGTATCCGCTCAAGGGGAGCCTGCCGTTTTCCGGAAAGCCCATAACCGCGGTTGCGGCGCAGATATTGCTCAAGTCCCAGGAATAGGAAAACAGAAATCATGAGAAACCCCCCGAGCCTCCGGGCCGCCGAGAGATCGTAGAAGCCGAACCATGCCCTGAATATCCCCGTGGTGAGGGTGTTGCGTCCGAAATAGACGATGGCGCCGTATTCGTTCAGCACCTCCATCATGACGATGCCGAGGCCGGCAGCCAGCACCGGCCGGGTCATCGGCAGGGCCAGGCGAAGGAACTGCCGACCCGCACCATCCCCCAGGCTCCGCGATGCCTCGAGGGCGTTGCTGATATTGTTGCGGAATGCCTGTTTCATCAGCAGGAATACGTAGGGGTACAGGGCCGCAGCCATCACCAGGATCAGGCCGGGCATGGAACTGATATCAGGATACCGGTTCAGGGCCAGCCCCGGAAGAATGTTCCGGATCAGCCGGTAGAACGGGCCGAAGTATCCGAAGATCCCCTCATAGGCATAAGCCGATATGTACGCCGGAACCGCCAGGGGACCCACCAGGAGGACTTCCAGGCTGCGCCGCCCGGGAAAGTCATAGCGGCTTACCATCCAGGCGGATACTGATCCGAACAAACCGGCGAGAACCGGAACCGATATCGCAAGGATCAGGGTATCCCGAATATACTGCCCCAGAACCGTAGACCGCATATGCAGCCAGGTCTCCCCGGCGGGAGCCGCCAGGGCCCTGATGGGATCGAGGAACGGACCGAGTAATGCGATGCTTAACAACGCCAGGGCGACGCTCCAGCCTGAGAAAACGGTCCGGGACGCCGCCCTGATGCGATATCGTAGGCTGCTCACGGATCAGTTCCAGCCGGCCTCGTCGAAGATCCTGAGGGCTGCGGAGTTGTTTTCTCCGATGAGGGTCAGATCCAGGTCATCTTCCAGGAAACTCCCCCAGGAAAGAATCAGTTCGCCGGGTTCGACTGCGGGGTTTGCGGGGAACTCGAAGTTTTCCCGGGCGTAGACCGCCTGAGCCTCCGCGCCGGAGAGAAACTCCAGCAGGCGAACGGCATTGTCACGGTTTGGCGCATGGGCGGTGACCCCTGCGCCGCTGATGTTCACATGGGTACCCCTGCCGTTCTGATCGGGGAAAATGATGCCGATTTTCTCCCCGACCTCCCGTTCGCCGGGATCATCGGAGTTCAGGAGCAGGCCCACGTAGTAGGTATTGACCACCGCGAAATCTCCCTCGCCGGCAATCACCGCCTTCATCTGGTCGCGGTCGTTGCCCTGGGGCGGGCGGGCCATGTTCCCAACCACCCCTCTTGCCCAGTTTTCAGCAGCGGCTTCTCCCTCATGGGCGATGATCGCCGAAAGAAGGCTGATATTGTATATATTCGAACTGGAGCGGATGAGGATACGGTCCTGGTATGCGGGATCCGCCAGGTCCGCATAGCTATCGATATCGGGCTCGGTGCGGGTTCTGTCATAGGCGATCACCCGGGCACGGCGGGTCAGGCCGAACCAGAGCCTTTCGTCGGAGCGGAGATTGCCGGGAATGTTTTCATCGAGGACCTCGCTATCTACCGGCTGCAGAAGCCCCAGGGAGGCTGCCCGCGCCAGGCGGCTGGCGTCCACCGTGATCAGCAGGTCCGCGGGGGACGCTTCGCCTTCGGCACGCAGCCGTTCGATCAGCTCGTCGGCGCTGGCGAGAATGACGTTGACCTGTATTCCGGTCTCTTCGGTGAATCGGTCGAACAGATCCTGATCGGCATCGTAATGACGATGGGAATAGACGTTTACCACTTCTCCGGGCTCATTGCCGCCGGCGGCGGACAGGGAAAGACTCAGCATCAGCAATAGCGGAAGAATAATCAGGTGATGAAAACACCGGTTGCGCATAGACATTCTGACTCCTGTAAACATGACAAAAACAGTAATGTATTCTGTGACGTTATTGTTAATCGGTCTTAAACAGATTGTCAAGGCGGTATTTTATTTTTCCGTGAACTTCTGATCAGTCGCCATCGCCTCTGAATATCGCGGCCAGTCCCCTGAAAAATTTACCGTTGACCATATCCAGGATTCCATCGATACGGGACCGGCTCATGCCGCCGCCCATCATGGCCATGCTCTTCATGGGCATTTCCGTGATCATGGCCCGCATCATTTCGATGGTCTTCGCATCGGCATTTTTGCCGGCGAATTTCCTGATGGAGCGACCGGCGGCCCAGTAGATCAATCCCCCGACGAAGGTTCCCCGTATATCACCGATGGTTGAAAGCCGGTCGAAGGGCTGCCCGGGGGGAATATCCTTCGGCGGTAAAGGACGGTTCATGAGGCGGGCGAAATCCCCTGATGAGCTCAGGTCGGCGAATCCGCGAATGGTCGGTTCAAAGTAGCCCGGTACCGCATCGCGCAGCCCGGCAGCCCAGTCGGAAACGTCATCGCCATTCTCTAAGCGGATGCTGCCGTCCAGACGGATATCCGATGCAGATGCGCCGGCAAGAATATCGAAGTCTCCCGCCTCAAGTACCCAGGAGCGGGAGCCGCTGTCCCAGAAGCTGAAGGCCCTTCGGTCGAGATCAATGACCACCTCGCGTTGCTGGCCCGGCTCCAGGGAAATTTTGGCGAAGCCCTTCAGCTCCTTTTCCGGCCGGTATGCGCTGGATTCCCGGTCCCGGATATAGATCTGCACAATCTCTTTTCCCGCCACCGCTCCGGTATTGGTGACCGTCAGACTGACCCTTACCCGATGCTGCTCATCGGGGCCGGAGAGCCTAAGATCGCGGTACTCGAACGAGGTATAGCTCAAACCGTGTCCGAAGGGGAACAGCAGCTCGGTTCCGGCCTTGTCGTAGAAGCGGTATCCGACGTACAGCGATTCGGCGTAAGCGACGCTGTTGGTCCCCCCGGGAAAGTTCACGCTGGCTGGAACGTCTTCCAGCCGCCGGGGGAAGCTCTCGGCAAGCTTTCCGCAGGGATTCGCCTTGCCGAACAGCAGGTCCGCCGTCGCCGAACCCCAGGCTTGGCCTCCCAGGTAGGTTTCAAGCACCGCTTCAACGCCGTCGAGCCAGGGCATGGTAACCGGCGCACCGTTTGACAGTACTACGATGGTCCGGGGATTCGCTGCGCGTACCGCTTCAATAAGCCGTGTATGGGATTCCGGCAGATCAATGTGTGCGCGGTCGAATCCCTCGGATTCCGAGATATCAGGCAGTCCCGCGAATACCACGGCGATGTCGGCTTTACCAGCCACGGAAACCGCCTCGGCAATTCTCTGCTCAAGGGGCTCTTCCCGATCGGCCACATATCCCGGAGCGTAGCTCAACTGCATGTGCTCTCCGGCCAGGGCGTTTATGGCGTCCCATGCGTTGTCCAGTCGGTTAGGCTGGATCAGTGACGAGCCCGATCCCTGATAACGGGGTTTTACGGCGAACTCCCCGATCACCGCCAGCGAACCGGAGGTCGCCAGGGGCAGAATACCGGTGTTTTTCAAC
>CAWZYW010000112.1:0-7174 GCA_963966255.1 uncultured Salinispira sp.
TCTTAAAGCTGTCCACGTCATCGATTACGAAATGCATATTGTGAGTATCTTCGGGCTGCGGGGGCCAGTCGGCGCTGCCTCCGGCCTTGACCACGCAATCCGTGGAAAAGCTCCCGTCGCCCCGGAATGCGGTTCCGATAATGCGGTTTTTCCCATAATCCTTCCTCAGGATCATGGCCGCCCCACCGGCGCCGATATCGTACATAAATGAGGTTTCTTTCACCTCGAAATTCACCATGTCGCCGTTGCGGTAGCCGCTGACCAGCAGCACGGTGCGGTAGTTTTCATTGGCGATCATCAGGCTTCGGGCCACTTCCATGCCGGCCATCATAGATCCGCACATGGCCTCCATGTCGAAACTCCAGGCATTGTCCGCTCCGATTTCCCGGGCGACGTGCAGTCCTGCCAGCCAGTTTAAGTAGTCCTTATGCTGGGCTCCGTTCCAGATTACGATGTCGATTTCCTTCGGGTCGATGCCCGCCATGGCGATGGCGTCCCGGGCGGCGGCGATGCCCATGGCGCTGGTGGTATCTTCGGGACCGGGGATAGGCTTTTTATCGACTCCGAATTTCTTCCGGATCACATCCTCGGGGATGCCGCTGCGCTGGGCGATTTCCGAGGCATCCATCCAGCGTTCCGGGGTGTACATCCCCAGGCCCATAATTCCAATATCAGTCATAACTTTTTTCCTGTTCTCATCATAGCCAGCCGGAAGCAGAAAATGAGAGCCTGTTCAGTTTGATTTCAAAAAAACGCACCTTCCCGGATTTCCGGGAAGGGACGAGCTGAGTACGATCAGTCGAGAATATCGGTGATTGCTTCCAGGGGCTGATCGACGACCCAACCGGGAGCGCCATCGTAGGTCGCCCGCAGCAGAGCCATGGCCTGGGTACCGACCCGGCGACCGTTGGCAAAGTTCACGGTTCCGCCGAGGGGAATCTCAACCGGAGCTTCTTCCATGGCGGCGATGTAGTTATCCCAGTTGAGGGCATCGTCGCCGACCCGCTCGAGACCCTGGACGAAGATCGCAGCTGCAATCCAGCCTGCCTGGGCATAGGGGTTTCCTGCCGAGGCAGGGTCGATCTTGCTCACTTCTTCCACGAAGGTGTTAAGGGCTTCGGTGGGATTGCCGTCATCGTCCACCACCTGGAGCCAGGCGTTGGCGTAGACGTCGAAACTGTTCAGCGCTTCGTTCACACCTTCCACGAAGGTGGGGGCGGCATTAACGTAGCTGGTGATTACCGGGGCAGTGCTGCCTGCTGCAGCCAGGGCCTTGATTGCCACTTCGGCGGGCACCTGGTTAGCGGCTACCAGAACCACGTCCACGTTTTCACTGATGATGGTCTGGGCTGCGGAGCTCATATCGTTGGAATCGGGAGCGACCTGAACCGCCACGATTTCCACGCCGAGTTCGGCGGCCCGAAGCTCTATGCCGGCCAGAAGACCTTTGCCGTCATCGGCGTTGGGGTAGATGACCCCGATTTTATCAGCGCCGAAATTCGCCACGGCCCGGGCCACCATTACTTCGCCCTCGGCGTCATATATCGGCTGAACCGGGAAAGACGCTCTGGCTCCGCCTTCTGCCGCGAGGTTGAACAGGGAGCGAAGACCGGTGGCGTAATACACCCTCGGAATCCCCACGGTGTCCAGATATTCCTGGGTGGCGGCTACGGTGGGAGTACCGAAGTGACCGACGAAAGCGAAGATCATATCGGCTTCCACCAGGCGCTGTGAGTAGGTGAGACCCTGGGCGCCGTCGAACTCGTCGTCGTAGTGAACCCACTCGATGGTGCGTCCCGCGACTCCGCCCGCTTCGTTGACCATGTTGAAGTAAGCCTCGATTCCCTGGTTGAAGGGAACTCCGACGAATGCCAGTGCTCCGCTGGTGGCGGCGGCATTACCGACCAGAACGGTGGTGTCGGTGACACCCTGGGCGGCTTCCGCTTCTCCTGCGCCATTCGCCCAGGCGGCGAATGCCAACGCTGCAATGAGCACGATTGCGATTGCAAACCTTTTCATAACTCCTCCTAGAGTTGTGTGTGCTGTTTTCCGCCGGTGGCGGTACGGCTGCTTGATTCTCATTTATTTACCTAGGTAGGCCTCGACCAGCTCCGGATCGCTGCGGAGCTCCTCGGCCTTGCCGGACTTCACCATGGTCCCCACCTGGAGAACGTAGGCGAAATCGGCGATTTTTAACGTCTGCATGGCGTTCTGTTCGACGATGAGTACCGTGGTACCGTTGCTCCGGATTTCCTGAATAATGCGGAAAATGTCCCGAACGATCAGAGGCGCCAGCCCCAGGGAAGGCTCGTCGAGGACAAGCAGCTTCGGGCTTGCCATCAGGGCACGGCCGATGGCGAGCATCTGCTGTTCGCCGCCGGACAGGGTCTGGGCGATCTGGGATTCCCGTTCTTTCAGGACCGGGAAGTATCCGTATACCCGTTCCATGTTTTTCTGGCGGGAGGCATTGTCCTTCACGGTAAATGCACCGATCTGCAGGTTTTCCCTGACCGTCAGTTCACCGAAAATCTGCCGTCCTTCGGGAGCCTGGGAGATGCCGCCCTGGGCGATGGCTTCGGGACTCAATCGGGTGATATCTTCGCCTTCGAAGCGAATGCTTCCGGACAGGGCCGGAACCCGACCGGATATTTTCTTCAGCAACGTGGTTTTTCCCCCGCCGTTTGCTCCCAGGATTGCCACGATGCTTCCCCTAGGCACTTCAAGGCTGACGGACTTCAGGGCCTGAATCGCTCCGTATGATACGCTGAGATCGGTGATCTCAAGCAGGAGATCTTTTGTTTCGGCTTGCGTGCTGCTCATACCTCATCCTCCTGACCCAGATAAGCCTCCTGGACCTGGGGATTGCTTTTAATTTTTTCGGGGCTGTCCATGGCAAGGAATTTGCCGAAGTTGATGGCGCAGACCCGATCGCAGATATTCATCACCAGACCCATATCGTGTTCGATAAGGAGGATCGACGTTTTGTACTCATCCCTGATTCGATAAATCAGCTGGTCGAGTTCGTCGGTTTCCCGGTCATTAAGCCCTGCAGCGGGCTCATCGAGGATCATGAGCCGGGGACGGGCCATAAGGGCCCGGGCGATTTCAATTTTTTTCAGAATGCCGTAGGGCTGACCCGCGGCATAGGCGTACTTCAGATGATCGATGCCGAGGAAGCTCAAGACTTCTTCCGCCTTTACCTGGGCTTCCCGTTCCTCTCTGCGGGCCTTCGGGGTGCGGATCAGATGAGAGAATATCCCCGTGGTAAACTCGGTGTGGGCACCGATCATGACGTTGTCCAGAATGGACAGGTCGGGCACCAGTTCCAGGTTCTGGAAGGTTCGGACGATTCCCTGCTGCACTACCCGGGAGACATCAATGTCCTTCAGGTCGACCATTCCTTCATGCCCGGCGTAGCGAATTTCGCCGGTATAGCCCTTGTAGAACTGGGTGACGCAGTTGAACACCGTGGTTTTACCCGCGCCGTTGGGCCCGATGAGGCCGACGATTTCACCCTCATAAATGGAGAAACTCAAAGAGTCCACGGCGGTCAGGCCGCCGAATTTCATGCTCACCGAATCGAGCTGGAGAAGGGGAGTAGCGCTGTTCATTTCCCACCTCCTTTATGCCCGGCGTCGGCCGCAGCCGTCCGCCTTCTGCGAAACAGCCGCTTGATGTCCTCCCCGACGAACACGAAGCCCCGGGGATAGAACAGGATCACCAAAATAATCAGCAATCCGGAGAACACGTAGGAAATATCTCCCAGAAGATCCTTGAGAAAGAGATTGGGTATTCCGTAGATGATAATCGCTCCAAGAAAGGTTCCGATGATCGACTTGAATCCGCCGACCACCACCATGGCGATGATCAGCAGGCTGATGTTCAGGGTCCATGCCCGGGTCGGGGCGTTCTGGAAAAACATGGCGTAGAGGATTCCCCCGCTGGTTGCGTAGACCGTGGCGGTGATAAACGCGATGAGCCGGTACTTCAGAATATTGATGCCCATGGCCTGAGCGGCGTGCTCCGAGCGGCTCATGGCCATCAGGGCCCGGCCGGTACGGCTTTTCACCAGGTTGTACATCAGCAGCATGCCCAGAAACTGGACCAGGATAATCAGCGCATAGAGGATGCTGCGGTGAACCTGAAGAATCTGGTTGAGTTCGATGAAACCGAATAACTTTACCGCGCCGATACTGATGAACTCGCCGCCGAAGATCGGCACCGAAGTGTAGATCTGCCGCAGGATCTCTCCGATGAACAGGGTTGCGATAGCCAGGTAAATGCTTTCCACCTTCAGGGAGAACAGGCCGATCAGGGCCCCCAGGCCGGCGGCGATGAGCAATACCAGCAGCGCCGACAGTTCGAAAGGCAGGCCCATCCTCAGGAAGACTCCCATTCCCAGGGCGCCCGCGCCGATAAAGCCCGCAGTCCCCAGGGAAATCAGGCCGCTGAATCCCAGGAGGATGTTCATGCCCAGGGCCACCACGGTGTATATGCCGGTGTAGGCGAATATGCTCATGGTGGAAAAACGCATCAGGCCCAGATGGGGCAGCAGGGCGATAATCATGAGCCCGGCATTCAGCAGTAAGATCTGCAGTACCGGGTTTCCCCCCAGGCGAAATCGAGAGCCCGGTTTCTCGGGCAAGGCCGCGCTGGTTGTTTGGTCCGTCTTATGTTCCATGAACGTTATACCTTCTTGATGATTTTTTTACCGAACAGGCCATATGGCTTGAAGTAGAGAAATACCAGAATGGCCGAGTAGACGATTACGTTTCCCCATACATCCGAAATGTAGAATGCCGTGAAATTCCGGGCGAAGGCGATGATAAACGCACCTGCCACGGGACCGGCGAAGGTGGAAAAGCCTCCCAGCACGCCGGCGAAGAATGCGCTGACCTGAACATCCAGCAGCATGTTCGGATTGACGCTGGACTGGGGCGCGACGATGAGGGCCGCAAGGGTACCCATCATTGCGGCGCTGGCCCAGGAAATCATGGTCACGGTTCGCGTGGGGACCCCCATGAGCTTGGCGGTGCTTTCGCTGGCTGCTGTGACCCGGATCGCCAGACCCCAGCGGGTATTCTGGATGAACCAGAAGAGGAATCCCATCAGACCCAGGGAGATGGCGATGACGAAAATCGTGTTATACCGCAACGACGCCCCTCCCAAGCTGACGCTGACGCTGGGAATGAAGCTCGGCAGGCGATAGGGATCAACGCCGAAGAGCAGGGGAATCAACCCGACGATTACCATAATAAGGCCCAGGGTGATGATCTGCTTCGAAATCGGGCTTACCTTGGCGGCCGGCCTGATGATAAACGTGTCTATCAGAATGCCCGTAAGGAACGCGGTTACCAGGGAAACAAGAGCCACCAGCCAGATGCTCCAACCCCAGGTGCTGAGCAGGATGCCGGCCACATAGGCGTTCAGGGTACCGATGGATCCCTGGGCGAAGTTGGTGGTCCGGCTGGTCTTCCAGATCAGCGCGATGCCCAGGGCTGCCAGTGCATAGGTGCTCCCGGTCTGCATACTGTTAAATAGAATCCGGAGGATATTATCCATCGAATCTCCTCAAACAAAATTGCGAGAACCGAATCGGTTCTCATTTTTTATTGATTTTGAGGCCGGATTGATGATCTGTCAAGAAAAAAATGAGAGCTGATTCACTCTTCAGTTTTTCAGGAGTGGAAACGGGACCGCGAAAGGATTCGCCATGCTTTTCTCAGCCTTCGCTGAGATCCGCCTTCTCGATCATGGACCTCTGCCAGTCCAGGAGATAGGATTCAAGATCGGGGCGGTTCCCCCTTACGTCAGCCAGGACCCGGAACACCGGTTCGGTGCCCGATCCCCGCATCCACAGGTAGGCCGAAGGCTGGGCGGCGGAATCTGAAAACAGGATTTTCAGTCCGCCCTTGTGGGCGCCGCTTCGGAAGTCGGGACCGAAGCCGATGCGCTCTTCGCCGCCTTCGGTATTGATTTCCACCCAGGATTGCAGGTCCCAGCGGGAGGCCAGCTCGTGCCGCCGTTTTCCGAATTCTCCGGGAAACAGCGCCTCGTATGCCGCTTTGAGCTTTTTGTGATCGGTGCTGCTGATTCTCATCAGGGCGCGGTCTTCGTATGCGGAGGTGGTGGTATACTGAGGCAGGGAATCGAGTACATCCGACAGACTGAAGTCCGGATGATATTCGATGCCCCGTCGTTCGCACCAGATTTCAAACAATCCCTTGCGCATCCCGTCGCTCCTCAGGCTCAGGAGCTTGATGATAGACCCGAGGGTGTTCAGGGGATCCCGTACCGCCGCGGGATGGGTGATGTTTCCTCCGTTCGATCCCTCGCCCATGAGCCTGACGATGTAGCCCTGATCCCTGAGGTACCTGGCCAGGCCTACAACATTGGCTTCGCCCACCTCGGCTCGGTGACAAACAATCCCGAACACACGGCATATTTCGTCGATGCGCATGGATGTGGGGCCGTTTATGGCGATAGCCACTTTAGTATCAGATTTTATCTGCCCGCTGTACTCAAGCCAGGCGCTTTCCGCCAGAGCCACCAGGGCGAAAACCGTCTGGGCCTCAAGGATTTTCGCGCTGCCGTCCCGGTCGATATAAACGATGTTGCCCCGGTCGCCGTCATTATCCGGCACATAGCCGAGGAGATATGAGGAATCCTCACGGTGGAGTTTTCCAAGCTCTTCGCGGCACAGATTCAGTGAACGACCTTCGGGAACAATACGGTGAATGATCTGCCTCGGCCGGTCATTCAAGGCGCTTACCCGGGCCCCCAGGGATGAAAGGAAATCCCGGTCGATGGTTACCGACCTGGCACTGCCGTTCAACTCCGCCAGGATTCCGATCCCTCGACGGATTCCGGCATTTCGGACTTCTTCAAGGCGCTGCCGACGCAGGTCTTCTTCGTAGCTGTCCGCAAGTACGATTTCGCTGAACTCCCGATACGCTTCGAGGCTCGCCGATTTGAAACTGCTCTGTCTTTCAACTACCTCTTCCAGGGCTGCGGTATCGTTTGAAGTCAGTACACCATGGATCTCGCCGATGCGATCCCCGTTTTTGTTCTAGAGCAGAAAAAAATCCCCCAGTCGATCCGCCTGATCCGCCGATAACAATCCGCCATCCGATAGCCCGAATTTAAATCCATTGTGACCGATGGGATTATGCGA
>CAWZYW010000113.1:0-7171 GCA_963966255.1 uncultured Salinispira sp.
GCCGCCGTACTGTATGACCATTTTCTCAGCAGCCGAGGGGGAGTACGCTTCGGAAAGCACCTTACGGATATACGCATGCACATCATCCGCATCCTGAGGAGTGGCGGTCTTTCCGGTTCCGATGGCCCACACGGGCTCATAGGCGATGGTGATGTTCGCCAGTTCTGCCTCTGATACGGACTTCAGGCCTTCCAGGGTCTGGGTCTTTACCACAGACTCGAGCTTCCCGGCTTCCCGTTCTTCCAGGGTTTCACCGACGCAGAGGATCACTTCCAGTCCCTTGGAGAGAGCGAGTTTCACTTTGCTGTTGATGAATTCATCGGTTTCGCCGTAGATGGCCCGCCGCTCGGAATGGCCGAGGATGACCACCTGCACCCCGGCGTCCATCAGCATATCGGGGCTCACTTCACCAGTGTGCGCGCCGGACTCGGCATTTGACATATTCTGCGCACCGACCAGTACGTTGCTGCCCTTGAGTACTTCGGCGACACCGGGAATGGCGATGAAAGCCGGTGCGACCAGCAGTTTGTGCTTAACGCCCGCCAGGCTCGCCTTGAGTTCAGTGGCGAATGCTAGGGCTTCGGAAGGGGTTTTGTTCATTTTCCAGTTTCCAGCCAGATAATAGGGTCTCATATAATTTCTCCTCTTTTCTATCGCTTTATTTGAGCGCGGCTATGCCCGGGAGGTCCTTGCCTTCGAGAAATTCCAGGCTGGCGCCTCCGCCGGTGGACACATGGCTCATCTTGTCTGCCAAGCCGAATTTATTGGCAGCGGCCACCGAATCACCGCCGCCCACCACCGAAACCGCATCGGAATTGGCAATGGCTTCGGCCACGGCCCGGGTTCCGCCGGCGAAGTTATCGAATTCGAAGACGCCCATCGGGCCGTTCCAGACGATGGACTTTGCACCGGCAATAACTTCGACGCATTTGGCAATGCTCTTGGGACCGATGTCCATGGCGATTTTATCCGCCGGAACGTCGATGCTATCCACGGATTCGGGGGCGGCGTTTTCATCGAATTCCGCTGCCACCACGTGATCCACGGGCAGAACCACTTCCACCCCGGCCTTCTCGGCTTCGGCGAGCAGACTCCTGGCGGTTTCCAGATACTCCTCTTCGAGGAGGGATTTGCCGATCTCATAACCCTGGGCCTTCAGGAAGGTGTAGGTCATGCCCCCCCCGATGATCAGGCTCTTGCACTTGGGCAGCAGGCTCTCCAGTACTCCAATTTTCGAGGAGACCTTCGCCCCGCCGACCACGGCGACCATGGGCTGCTCGGGGTTGGTTACGAAGGGCTCGAGGAAGCGGACTTCCTTCTCGATGAGCAGTCCGGCGTAAGCCGGCATCTTGTGGGCCAGTCCTTCGGTGGAGGCATGGGCCCGGTGAGCGGTTCCGAAGGCGTCATTGACGAACAGTTCGCCGAACTTGGCCAGTTCCGCGACGAAATCCGGATCGTTTTTTTCTTCGCCTTTATACCAGCGCACGTTCTCCAGAAGAAGCACCTCGCCGGGCCTCAGGGAAGCGACCATGGACTCGACTTCCGACCCGATGACGTCCGGGGCCATTTTCACTTCCTTGTTCAGGAGTTCGGCGAGCCGCCTGGCTACCGGGGCGAGGCTCAGTTCCGCCTTTTTTTCTCCTTTGGGGCGGCCGAGATGGCTCATGAGCACCAGGGAAGCGCCGGCTTCAAGAATAGCGTTGATGGTCGGCAGTGCGGCCCGGATGCGGGTATCATCGCCGACGACCCCGTCTTTCAGGGGGACATTGAAATCCACTCTCGAGAGGACCTTTTTTCCGTTAAGGTTCGCATCTGCAATGGTTTTTACTGACATGGGATTACCTCTTCTACTCTGGGTGTGTTTGGTTTGTATCTTGCGGGCACAGGCGCCGGGACCGGATCCCGCCGCCTCTGTTCACAGGAAGGCCCGTGACCATATTCGGCTCCGGGACATAGCGAAAAAAAAGCCGGCCCCCGAAGCGGGAGCCAGCCGTAATGTTTCGCTTAGAGGTAGTTTTCCAGCTTGATCGCCAGATCGACAACCCGGTTGGAGTAACCCCATTCGTTATCGTACCAGCTGAATACTTTGACCTTGTTGCCTTCCATTACCATGGTGGACAGGGAATCGAAGATCGAAGAATGGGTATCGTGGATGATATCCACGGATACGATGGGATCTTCGGCGTAGGCCAGAATTCCCTTCAGCGGGCCTTCGGCAGCCTTCTTCATGGCGGCGTTGACTTCTTCGACGGTGACGTCTTTACCCAGTTCAGCCACCAGGTCGACGATGGAGCCGGTGGGAGTGGGAACACGGATTGCCACGCCGTCGAGCTTACCATTGAGCTCGGGCAGTACCTTCCCTACCGCGCGGGCAGCGCCGGTGGTAGTGGGGATCATGCTGACAGCGCCGGAGCGCGCCCGGCGAAGGTCTTTGTGAGGACCGTCGAGCATAACCTGGTCGTTGGTATAGGAGTGAATGGTGGTCATAAACCCGTCTTTGATGCCGAAAGAGTCATTGAGGACCTTGGCGATGGGGGCCAGACAGTTGGTGGTACAGGAGGCGTTGGAAACGAAGGTATCCTCTTTCTTAAGGGATGCGTCGTTAACCCCGAGGACAACCATGTTGTCAATCTGATCCTTGGCGGGAACAGTAAGGATCACTTTCTTGGCAGGATACTGGGCGTTCTTGATGTGGTCGCCGTAGCCGCCTTTGGGGCTTTCCTTGGTTACGAGCACCCCGGTGGATTCAATCACCACGTCGGGTGCGGCTCCCCAGGGAATGTTTGCGGGATTGCGTTCCGCGGTAACTTTGTACTTTTTGCCGTCGACGATCAGATTTTCATCGTCATGGCTTACCTTACCGGGAAATTTGCCCTGGGTGGAATCGTACTTGAGAAGATGAGCCAGCGTCTTGGTATCAGTGAGGTCATTGATAGCGACTACTTCTACACCTTTCTCAAGGGCGATTTTGAATACGTTGCGTCCGATACGTCCGAAACCGTTGATAGCGATTTTCATTATCGGTCCCCCTGAAATGGATTATGGTGGTTATCATCGACGATTTTGCACAGCTTGGGTGAAAAGTCAATGAATGGGATTCGGTAATAGTGTAATAAATTTGTAAAATAAATACAAGAGGATTAGATATTTTTTTATCTAATCTGCCGGATCAGATCATACAGGTCGTTGGCGAGGGCCGGGAATCCGCCGGTATTCTCTTCGACCGGCGGATCAACCGGTTCAGCAGCCTGATCGGCAAGTTCCGCGGGCGGAGCGGGGATCACCAGGTCACCCCGGGTTATTCGATCGAAAAAGCCTTCGTGCTCAAGGAGGACCTCGCTGACCAGATAATCGATCCCGGAGATCATGGCGCGGCCGATGATGTCATCATCGTCGTAATCGTAGCGGCTGTCCTCAGTGTAGAGTCGAAGATCACCGCTTTTCAGAAGAAGCAGCTCGTCACCTTCGGAGATACCGTCCGCAAGCCCGATGTTTATCAATCCGCGCTCGAAATTACGGCGCACCAGGGTCCCCCTCAACGGAAGGGAATCGATGATCTGATCGCTGAGCTCGGTCACCGCGTCGCGCATCCTGCCGACTCCGCTTCGAATCACCGAGAAGCTGCGAAGCGGCCTTCCGGTTCGGCCCAGGTGCAGGCGGGCATTTAACTCGATATTCTCCTGCCCTTCTCCCATGGTAAACACCAGGTAGTATTCCGCTCCGTTCCTGCGGGCATGCTCGAAGGCCCGGGCTTCGCTGGAAACGCTGATGATATCGTAAGAAAGCTCATCCACCCCGGGGGGGACGATAAGGCGCAGGGTATTGCTTACGTACAGCCGGTCCATCAGATGACGCCCCACCACCCGCTCGGCTCCCCCGTGAATCGTCGCAGAGGATCCCTCGATCAGGTAGACGCCCACATCGATCAAATTGCGTTCGAGTAGGAACTGATCGATGTCCCAACGCCGGGGCACCGAATCTCTGAGTATGTCCGCGTAAATTTCCAGATCATCGAGGGTTGACTGATCGGAAGCGCCGAGCTGAGTCGTGAGAAATTCCAAAGCTCTGACATAGCGGGAATAGTCTCCCGACTCCCTCAGCAGCTCGGCATTGAGCCTTCGTCCTTCCTCCGAAAACGGCGCCAGAGTCAAACCCCGCTGCAGATGATAGGTGGCTGCGGAAAAACGATTCCGCTGCATAAATGCTTCGGCCTGAATCAGGTGATATTCGGCAAAGCGCGAACGTATCGGATGCTCGAGATCGAGCTCATACAGGAACAGGACGATCTCCTCCAAAAGGAGGCGGCTGATTTCTTCTTCGGGGTATTCCCGGAGAGCCCGATCGAGGGTGAGCAAAGCGGATTCGGCATCGCCGCTCTGGTATTCGGCCATGGCCTTGGTGTAGTACAGCAGCCGTGGATCCCGTATGCGGGTGAAATCCATCTGATCCATGATGGCAATGGCTTCGGAATATTCGCCCCTGCTTACCAGCACCCGTGAAAGGAGTTCTGAGGCGGGGTAGAAATCCTGACGAAGCTCCAGGGCAATCAGGGCGTGAAAACGGGCCAGATCGTAATCCCCCGCGCCATAGTAGAAATCCGCGGCATAATACTGAACCCAGGCATTCTGGCTGTCGGCTTCCAATGCCCTCAGTATGTACTCACGGGCGGCGCTCTGCTGCCCGCGCTCCCGGGCGATAAACGCCAGGGCGAGGAGGACCCTGCGGTCGCCGGGATCGAGGCCCAGACTCCCCTCATAGAATTCGCCGGCGCTGATCACATCCCCCCTTGCCAGGGACAATTCGCCCAGGCCGATGCGTGCGCCGGTGTTGAAAGGTTCGTCGGCGAGCACATCACGGAAAACCGCTTCGGCTTCATCTATCCGGCCCCGGGTGATCAGGATCCTTCCATAGAGGGTGCGGCTCTCGCTGTCCGACGGCGCCCGCGAGAGGGCCTGAAGTATATAGGCTTCTGCTTCGTCGTATTCGTCCAGATAGTAAAAACACCGGGCAATTTCCCGATATGAGTCGGCGAAATTCGGATTGATGCCAATGGCATCCTGATAAGACCTGATGGCCTCGAGAACGAAGTCGGAGCGAAACAGGTCCTGGCCGGCTTCGTAGGCTTCGACCGCAGCGTTGCGCTGGGTCTGAGAAATCAACGGCGCGGCACTGAAGAAAATAATCAGGGTTATGGTGATGAATATCCGCAATTCCGCCGGAAGCCGGTCAGCCATCGGCATCCCCGGCTATGAGCAATTTGATGCTGCGGATTTTGTGGCCGTCCATCTCCTGGATGATAAATGTGAGTTTTCCGGTTTCCACCTTTTCGAATTTCACCGGAATTTTCCCGAAGAGATCAAAGACATATCCCCCGAGAGTGTCGAAATCATCAATCGGGAGGTTGATACCCACTTCCTCATTGAGGTCGTCGATATTTACCCTGGCGTCGCAGAGGAAAATACCTTCGCCGATTTTGATCACATCCTCCCGCTCATTGTCGAACTCGTCCTGAATGTCCCCGATGATTTCTTCGAGGATATCCTCCATACAGACGATGCCGCTCATACCGCCGTATTCGTCAACCACCACGGCGATATGAACCCGCCGCCGTTTCATTTCCCGCAGGAGAGCGTCGAGCTTCATGCTCTCGGGGACAAAATAAGCGTTGCGCGACAGGGATTTGATATCGAAGGTGTTCTTCTGCGCGAGATTGATAAGGAGGTCTTTGGCGTACAGAATTCCAGTGACGTTATCTATGGTCTCCTGATATACGGGAAAGCGCGAATGACCGGATTCGATGATTTTCTGATATAAATCCGCCTGATCCATGTGGATGGGCAGACTGACCACATCGATGCGGGGAACCATAATTTCTTTTACGTTGGTATCGGATAGTTCGACGACGCCGCGGATCATGTCCCGCTCTTCAATATTCAGTGATTTAAACGACGGCTCGTCCTCGTCTTCGTTCGCCTTGAACAGACGCGACAGGAATGACTTCATGTTAGTAAATTTTCTCCTTCGACAGTTCCGCGAGGATCCGTTCCTGCAGCCTCAGCATTTCCTGTTCCGGTGAGTTGTCGCTGTGATCCCAACCACCAAGATGTAGAATACCGTGAATTATCAGTCTCTTCAATTCCTCTTCTTCACTTACCGAAAAGTAGGCGGCGTTTTCCGCCAGGGTATCGAGGGAAATAACGATATCACCGGCGAAGAACGTACCGCTTTCCGGAATTTCCGAAGGGTCGTCAATTTGCGGAAAACTGAGCACATCGGTGGCGCTGTCCTTGTTCCGATACGTCGAATTCAATTCCCGGATATGGGCATCGTCGCAGAATAGGATGGAAAAATCCCAGCTGTGATATTCCAGGCGTTCCAGAACCCTTCGAGCGAAGTCCCCCGCCCGCAGCAGCCAGTCGGGTTCATCGATGTTGTGCACCAGGACTTCGACGCTGGAAGATTCGGCCATCATAGATTCTTTCATGCACATACCCCCATTCTACTGTGACCCTATTCGTCCCGCTCATAAGCGGCGATGATTTTCTTGACCAGATGGCTGCGAACCACATCCTTGGCAGTGAAATAACTGAAATGTATTCCCTCCACGGTTTTCAGGATTTTCGTGGCGTGAATGAGTCCCGATGCGTTGTGCTTGGGCAGGTCGATCTGGGTTACGTCCCCGGTTACCACGGCTTTGCTTCCCTCTCCCAGCCTGGTGAGAAACATCTTCATTTGCTCCCGGGTGGTATTCTGTGCTTCATCGAGAATGATGTATGCATCCCTGAGGCTTCTGCCCCGCATATATGCCAGGGGCGCTATTTCGATGGTTCGGTTCATCTCAAGCCGATGAATGATCTCCCCGGGAACCAGGGAATCCATGGCGTCGTACAGGGGCTTGAGATACGGGTTAAGTTTCTGAGCCAGGTCGCCGGGGAGGAATCCAAGGCTTTCTCCGGCCTCCACCACAGGCCTGGTGAGGATCAGTTTGCGCTTCTTCCTGCCCAGCACCTCAGAAAGGGCGTGAGCCACCGCAAGGTAGGTTTTGCCGGTGCCGGCTGGCCCTACGCCGAAAACCAGGTCCCGGCTCTCCAGAGCCTCGAGAAACACCGATTGATTATAAGACCGGGGAAATATCCGGCTGTAACCCTGGGGGATATCGATGGATTTTTTG
>CAWZYW010000114.1:0-7167 GCA_963966255.1 uncultured Salinispira sp.
GCGTAATAGGACAGCCGCTCTTCCTTGCTCATTTTGCTGATGGGCTTGGACGGCTTACCATGACTTTTGCTTTTCTGAGCATCCCTGCGTCCGGCTGAAGGCTTTGCAGAACGCTTCTGATCATCACGCTTTCGCTCATCCCGATGTCGATCGGAATTTTGAGGACGACGATCGGCCTGGGATTGATCAGCCCTCGCGCGGCCATCCCTCCGTCCATCGCCACTGGATGATTTCCGGTTGCGTTCCCAGCTTCTTCCCCCGTGCCCCCTGTCGCCTCCGTGTGATCCGGAGCGGCCGCCGGATGAGCGATTGCTGAAGTACTCGGAGTGGAAGCGTACGCCTCGACTATGATCTTCAGCCAGGAGATCGTCGCTGATATTTTCGACGGGAATTTTCATCCCGAGAAAGGACTCAATGGAACTCAGATTGTACACCGAGTGTTCATCTGCCAGACTGATGGCCTTGCCGCTGGCTCCTGCCCGCGCGGTTCGTCCGATCCGGTGCACATAATTCTCCGAATCCTCCGGCAGATCGTAATTAAATACCATTTCCAAATCATCGATATGCAATCCCCGGGCGGCCACGTCAGTGGCCACCAGGAAGCGTATTTCCTTGTGCTTCACGGCGTTGATGATTCTCAAACGCTTCTTCTGAGGCAGGTCGCCCATGATGAACTCAGCAGTGAAATTATTCGCCCGGAGCCGGTTGGAGAGCTCTTCTGCCATGCGCTTGGTGTTGGTGAAAAAAAACGCGCTTTCGGGTTTGTGCTTCTGTATCAAGCCCAGGAGCAGGGACATTTTCTCTTCGCGGGATACGTGATACAGAGTCTGATCGATGGCATCAACGGTAATGTGCTCCGGTTCAATTTCGATATCGACGGGTTCGTTCATATGCTGCCACGCGATATTGAGAACTTTTGTCCCCAGGGTAGCGCTGAACAGAAGTGTACGACGTTCGACGGGAGGACGCATTCCCCTCAGGATTTTCTGTATATCCGGATAGAATCCCATGTCGAACATCCGATCCGCCTCGTCGATTACCAGATACGTAAAACGTCGACTGTCGATCTTCCTGCTCTGCATAAAGTCCATGAGACGGCCGGGGGTGGCGATGATGAAGTCCGGGTTCGCCGCCAGTTCGTCTTCCTGGCGGTTGTATCCGACGCCGCCATAGACCGTGGCGAATTTAAAGTCCAGGTATTCGGAAAGGACCTGTGCTTCTTCCTCAATTTGTACGACCAGTTC
The DNA here is from genome assembly GCA_963966255.1 of uncultured Salinispira sp. Lineage (GTDB taxonomy): Bacteria > Spirochaetota > Spirochaetia > DSM-27196 > Salinispiraceae > Salinispira. Next base: position 1,245 of record CAWZYW010000114.1, read on the forward strand.
TCGGGTCGGAGCCAGGACCAACACCTGATCGCCTCCCTGATCGCCCTCACCGTTCAATTCCCTGGCCTGTCGGCTTTCTAGAAGGGTCTGGAAGAGGGAAATCAGAAATGCGGCGGTTTTTCCGGTTCCGGTTTGTGACTTTACGGTGACATCGCGGCCGTTGAAAATGGCCTCAAAGGTTTGTTCCTGTACGGGGGTGCAAGCTTCGAAACCCGCAGCATCAATACCCTTCTGCAGGTCGGGGTGCAGATTATATTCGGTAAACTTTTTCATATTCTGGGGAACTATACTACATTCCCAGCACAAATGTATACCGCAGCGAGCCTTATGGCTCTCTGCCCCGGTTCTTCGCCAAGCATACTCCGTCGGGAAGGTACAATCTCAGATTCAAGGAGCCGTAGCCAGCGAATCCCTCTGCAGATATGGCGAGTCGAAATAGATGTGGTTTTCCGGTTTTTTTTCTTCCAGCAGGGAAAAGAGCATGCTGGCGGACCGGTTTCCGATATCAAATCCCGGTTGGGAAATGGTAGTGAGCCGGGGACTGATCAGAGATGATTCAGGGATATCATCGAATCCGGTAACGGAAATGTCATCAGGAACATTACAGCCCCGATCCTTCAGCTCGCTGATGGCTCCGATGGCGCTGATATCGCTCATGCACGCAATGGCGCTGGGGAGTTTGCCACCTCGCCGCTCGAACATAGTCGCCACAGCGGCCCGTCCGCCTTCGAGGCTGGTTTCGGCATCGATGATCAGTTCGCCTTCGATTCCCCGTTCCCTCAGCGCTCGCTGGAACCCGTTCAAACGCCAATCCCGGGCTCCGGTATACACGTCATCTTCGGTTCCCCGTGCGTATTCAAGGGCGAAAATCGCGATATCTCGGTGGCCGAATGAGAGGATGTGACTCATCATATCATACGCCGAATCTTCGTCGTGGGTATTCACCCCGGGAATTTCATCGGAAGGGGTGCCGTCTATGGTGACGAAGGGTATATGGCGTTGACGGATCAACTGGACGACCTTCATTTCCGGATGCAGCCCCATGGTAATAAATCCGTCTACCGCGGCAGAGCGCACACCGTCGAATATCCGCCCGCGAAGGGGGGGCACGACGGTAAGCGAGTAATCCTGATTCTGACAGGCCTCCCCGATTCCAAGCAGGATCTGATTCATATACGGATTCAGGAATACCCGGCTGATGGCCTGGGGGACCAGGAAACCGATGGTTCCCACCTTCCTCATAGGGAGGTTACGGGCTACCGGATCGGGCACATAGCCAAGACTCTCGGCGATGTTGAGTATCTTATTCCGGGTTTCCTTGCTGATCCGAGTAGGATCATTGAATGCAAAGGAGACCGAAGTTTTCGAAAAGCCCGAGGCTTTGGCGATGTCGTTTATGGTAACCCGCATAGCGGCGCCCCTATTTACACATTTGTGAATTCTACTTGCTGTTGCCGTTAAACGCTGCCGACGGGAACAAAACGGATCCCGTCGGCATCAGATATACTTCCGAAGTAGCTCAGCCCTTCACCGATCCGACGGTCAGCCCGGAAATCAGCCATCGGCTGGAAGTCAGGAACATGATCATGACCGGAACGGATACCATCAAAGCCGCGGCAGAAAACTCACCCCACTGGGTCATAAACTGTCGCTGCATGCTCTGCAGACCCAGGGGCCAGGTATAGAGCTCGGTCTGCTGGAGCATAATCCGCGCCAGCAGGAAGTCGTTCCACGCCTGGGTGAAGTTGAAGAGGAAGGCAATGGCCAGCGCCGGGGTACTCAACGGAAGGATGATCCGGAAAAATGCCTGCATCCGGGTCGCCCCGTCGACCATGGCCGACTGTTCCAGCTCCATGGGTATGGAGTCGTAATAGCCTTTGAGAATCCAGATACTGAATGGAACCGCTGATACCGAATAGGCAATTACCAGACCCCGCCAGGTATTTATCAGACCGGTTCTCGCAGCGATAACATAGATGGGAATCATCAGCATACTGCCGGGAATCATCTGAGTCGCCAGGAGAAAAATCAGTGACGGATTCCGGCCCGGAAAGTTCCAGCGGGAAAACGCATAAGCAGAGGTCGAGGCAACCATAACTCCGATTATGCTCGTCGAAGAAGTTATGAGGAGACTGTTCCACAGCCAACGGAAGAAATCCCGGTTAAACAGGACGTTATAGTAGTTTATAAAGCTCGCATCATCTGGAATTATCGCCAACGAGGTGGATAGCAAGCGATTCCCGGGACGAAGTGAAACGGTAACGATCCGCAGAACCGGATACACCGCGATGATCACGGTGATGATAAGGATGATATGGATTAAAATCCGCTTTGCCGGGGAATCACCCCGAGCGCGCTGGAAAAACCACCGGGCGAACCCGTATTTCTTTATAAGGTCGAATTCGGTGGGGGCTTTTATCGTAGGTATAGCCTGATCACTCATCGATTATTCTCCTACTGCCTGGGCCGAAGCCAGTCGTTTCTTCTCTTCCCCGGCCTGCAGCTGGAATCCGGTAACTCTCATATAAAAGAGGGTGAATGCCAGGAGAATGCCGAAGATTACCAGGGCGAATGTCGCCGCGAATGCATAGCGATTGTATTCGAAGGCGGCGCGGTACAGCGCGGTTACCAGAATATCGGACGTTTCCAGCTCCTGTTCGTTGATAAAAAACGGCACATTGAACTGGTTGAATGTCCATATTACCCCGAGGATGACCGCCGGAGTCATGACTGGAGAAATCAACGGCAGGGTGATGTTCCGCAGCTGATCCCATTTGCTGGCCCCATCCATTTCCGCTGCTTCATAGTATGAAGTATCGATTGATTGAAGGCCACCGAGGAGGATAACCGACATAAACGGTACCCCTAGCCAGATATTAGTCATATTTATAGCGACGAAATTCCAGAACGGATCAGACTTCCATTGGATTGGAGCCAGAGACAGATTTCTCAGAATGATGTTGAAATAGCCGAATTCGAAATTGAACTCGCCTCTCCAGGCCAGTACGGCGATTACCTGGGGGATAGCCCAGGGAAAGAGAATAAGAGTCCGATAAATCCCGCGCATTTTCATGGGACGGTTCATCAGAGAAGCCAGGAAAAATCCAACGCCGACGTGGAAAGTCACCTGAATCATGGTCCATACGACGGTACGGATAAATACCGGCAGGAAAGTCCGCTGCTGAAGAATGGGTCTGGTGAACACCCATACGATGTTATTTATAAACGGTTGGATACCCCAGGAAATGGATCCTTCGATGGTGAACCATCTTCCGGCCATGGGGCTCAGGTCACTGAACGCTATGGCTATGTTGAAAATGATCGGAGTAACCACCAGCAGCAAGAGACCGATTGCCGCGGGCGCAACCAGCATAAATGGGAGGGCGTACTTGTAATTCAGCGCCCGATGGAGCAGAAAGTACAGTCCGATCTCGACAAGTACCATAACACCGGCAATGATGACGATCGTTGGAAGTACGTCTGCCAAACTTTCTAAAACGAAGGACAAAGTCATTTGCTAATCTCCCAAAAAAAGGCACCGATATTTTGCAGTATCGGTGCCCATACCTTTAACTCAGAACAAGCTGTGTTAAATCCGGATTACTGCAGAGCTTCGATAGCGTTTTCAGCAGCAACCTGCATGTCAGCAGCTGCCTGCTCAGGAGTCTTGGAGCCGGCCAGAACCGCATTCATTTCGGGCTTCATGGCGTCCCAGTTTGCCCGCATTTCAACAACGGTGGGCATGGGAGTACCGGTAGCCAGCTGAGCGGCGGAACCGGAAAGAATCGGATCAGAGGTGATGGAAGAATCCTGCAGCGCGCTCAGGGAAGAGGGCAGCCGGTTCAGTTCGGCAACGGCCTGCAGCTGTACTTCGTCGGTCAGGAAGAAGTCGATGATTGCCTGTACAGCATCAGCTTCAGCGCCTTCAACGCCGGCGGGAACCATGAAGTACTTGCCGGAAGTGAAGGGCCGGGGGATGTCGCCGCCGGGAACGCTGGGCATGTTGGCTACGCCGAGGGAGTCACCGAGGACGCCAGCGTAGTCGCTGAGGCTCCAGTCACCGTTGATGATGAATGCAGCTTTGCCTTCCTTGAACAGGGTGTCCATGGTACCGTAATCGGCTTCTGCAGGAGTAATGCCGTACTCGAACTTGAGGTCGGCAATGAACTGCAGGGTGTTAACCATTTCCGGAGTATCCAGGGTGGGAGTAACGCCGTCAGCTGCGAAAACGCTGCCGCCGTAGCCGCCGAGGAAGGGTGCCAACCAGAAGGGTTCGGTTGCGTTGTAAACAAGCGCGTAGTTTTCGCCGTCAGTGAATTCCTGACCGAACTCGATCAGTTCTTCGAAGGTAGCGGGTGCTTCGGAAACGATGTCCTTGTTATAGAGGAGCATCAGGTGGTTACCGCTGTTGATGGGAACGCCCCAGGTATCGCCGTTAAGCACTACAGACTCGACGAAGTCGTCGGCATTGTAGAAATCGTCAACCGGCTGAATCAGGTTCGCAGCGGTGAAGGGACCGGCATGGTCGGAAACGGTCCACAGAAGCTGAGGAGTGGTTCCGGCAAGAGCCGCAGTCTGGAAATCTTCCCGCAGGGCTTCGGTGTCTTTCTGCACCAGCTCAACGGTGATATTCGGATTTGCAGCCATAAACTCATCGAGACGATCCAGGATGAACTGGAAAGTACCGTCGGACTCGCCTTCCTGAGTCCACATAGTAATAGTTACTTCTTCAGGTTCTGCATTTCCCTCACCACAGCCGACGAAAATCGTCGCAGCAGCAAGAAGAACCAGACCAATAGCGAGAAGCTTCTTCATGGTCTACCCCCTAGTAGATTGCCCTTCCCTTTGATTGGGGAAGGAATTGCGTAGTTGTTTACCGGTTTACTAAAACGTTTTAGTAAACCGGTTAAGTACAGGGAACACTCTAAAGCCAGTCGCATTGACTGTCAACAAAAATTTTCCTGAAAAAAACGGAAATTTAACATGTATGGAAGAAAAACAGCCGGTGAAGGCCTTTGGGGAGTCCGGAACGCTGCTCTTCGCCCAAAAAAATCCAGGCTCAGGGACCTGGTCCAATAGCTCATGACCTTCACGATCTTCAATCTGTCTTTATTACATATCTGGGAAATATGCAAAAAACTATTTGTGGTCTATGGTTTATGCCCGGGCAGTCATAGGATCACAATAAAATCCCCACTTTTCATGGGACAGGGGAAAAAATACTGACAGACAATGGTCCATTTCGCTACATTAAAAGGAATGGAATTACACGCCCACGATCTGAAGAAAATTTATGACGAGCACCTGGTTCTCGACCACCTGAATTTCGATCTGCAGGATATAAACTCACTGGTAATTATCGGACCGTCCGGAGGAGGGAAAACCACCCTCTTGAGAATTATCGCCGGTCTGGAATCACCAAGCGGCGGCAGTTTGAAAGTAAACCAGCACGAGGTGGTATTCAAAGAAGATCAACTTCGGGATTACCGGAAAAACATCGGCATGGTTTTTCAGGCCTATAACCTGTTTCCTCATATGACCGCGGTTAAGAACATCACCCTTCCCCTGACGAAGGTGCATAATTTCACCCAGGAAGAAGCGGAGGACCGGGCTCTCACACTTCTGAAGCGATTCCGGCTGGAGGAACATGGTCACAAGAAGCCGTCCCAGCTCTCAGGAGGCCAGAAGCAGCGCATCGCCATCAGTCGGGCGGTAGCGGCTAACCCGGAAATCCTGCTTCTCGATGAACCGACCAGCGCTCTCGATCCTGAATTCACCGCTGAGGTCCTTGATCTGATAGAAGAACTGCGTGAAGAAGGTATGCAATTAATCATGGTCACCCATGAGATGGGTTTCGCCCGACATGTAGCAGATCATATCCCTGTCTCTTATACACATCTGACGCTGCCGACGATTCTACTCT